>JBIHZY010000008.1:0-20548 GCA_044240185.1 Solirubrobacteraceae bacterium | reverse complement strand
TGATCGTGCGCTCCAAAGCGCCGGCCTCGGCGAGCGTTTCAGCGAGCTGAACGACGGTCGCCATCCGCTGGCCGATCGCAACGTAAACGAAGACCAGTTCGCTGTCCTTGTTGTTGATGATCGTGTCAATCGCAATCGAGGTCTTGCCGGTCTGGCGGTCGCCAATGATTAGCTCGCGCT
Organism: Solirubrobacteraceae bacterium; assembly: GCA_044240185.1. GTDB lineage: Bacteria > Actinomycetota > Thermoleophilia > Solirubrobacterales > Solirubrobacteraceae > F1-60-MAGs163. Next base: position 20,368 of record JBIHZY010000008.1, on the reverse strand, counting down.
GGCCGCGACCAACCGGGATCATCGAGTCGATCGCCTTAAGGCCGGTCTGCATCGGCTCGGTGACCGGCTGGCGCTGAACTACGCCCGGGGCCTTGAACTCAGCGAGGCGAGTCTCGGTCGTGTTTAGCGCGCCCTTGCCGTCGAGCGGCCGTCCGAGCGGGTCGACGATCCGGCCGAGTAGTGCGTCGCCGACTGGAACCTCAAGTAGGCGGCCGGTGCGCTTGACGATGTCGCCTTCAACGATCTCAGTCCAGTTGCCGAAGAGGACGGCGCCGACGTTGTCGGATTCGAGGTTAAGCGCGAGGCCGGTAACGCCGTGGGGAAGCTCGAGCATCTCCAATGACTGGCAGTTCTCGAGCCCGTGAATGCGGGCGATTCCGTCACCAATCGACAGCACTGTGCCGACCTCGGTCAGCTCAGCTCCGCCGGCTTCGAGGCCTTCGATGCGGGACTTGAGGATGCTTGTGATCTCATCGGGCTTGATCTGCATGGTCTTCTTATCTTCTCCTTGGATTCGCCGCGCCCCTAAGCGCGTGCGACCTCTGTTCGAAGCTGGTCTAGTCGGTTACGGATTGATGCATCAAGAATTGAGTCTCCGGCGCGAACAACGAAGCCGCCGATGATTGCTGGGTCTACCTCTTCTGCGAGTTCGATCTTGCGGCCGGTCTGACGGCCGATCTGATCACCGATCCGGCTGACAACGGCCGGGTCGAGCGTCACTGCGCTTGTGACGGTTACGGCGAGCAGGTCCTCTGCCTCGTCACAGAGCCGGTCAAATTCCTCGCGGACGCGGAAGATCACCGGTAGCCGCTGGTTCTCAGTCAGCAGCATCAGAAAGTTTTCGACTGCCGGGTCGGCGCCATCGATCGCCTTCATCAGACCTGCCTTCTTCTCCTCAGTCGAGAAGTACGGCGAGAAGCAGAACAGCTTCAGCTCTTCGCTCTCGCCCAGCGCGTCAGCTAGCTGACCGAGCTGCTCGCGCACGAGCTCGAGATGATTCTGCTCGCTCGCGACCTCAAAGAGGGAGCGCGAGTAGACCTGGGCGATCGCTTCCATCTGAACTAGTTCCGTCGCTCGCCGCTGATCGCTGAGAAGTCGAGCTCACCGAGTGCCTCATCAACGAGCCGCTGCTGATCGGCGTCGGTCAGCACGCGACCGGTCACCTTCTCGGTAGCGAGAACCGTCAGGTTGGCAACTTCGGAGCGGATCTCTTCGATCGCGCGGCGCGTTTCGGCGTCGATGTCGCGGCGAGTCTGTTCGAGCATTTCGGCGCGCTTGGCGCGTGCCTCTTCGCTTGAATCATGCTCGTGCGTCTCGGCCGCCTTGCGCGCCCGAGCGACGATCTCATCGGCCTGAACGCGCGCGTCCTTGAGCCGCTCGCGGTACTCGGCGAGCAGCGCGTCAGATTCCTCACGCGCCTTCTTGGCGTCCTCGATCGAGTCGTCAATCATCTTGACGCGCTTGTCGAGCGCCTCACGGATCGCCGGGAAGGCGAACTTGTTGAGCACGATCAAGGTCACGCCGAAAGCGAGCAGCGTCCAGATCATCAAGCCCACATTTGGGCTGACGAGGAAGCTGCTGCCGCCGCTCTCAGACGAGGCCAGTGGCGTTAGTACGGCAAGCATCGCCTTATCCGAGGAAGAAGGCGATCAGGCCGAAAATGAAGGCGTAGAAGACGATCGCCTCAGTCAGCGCGAATCCAAGCCACTGAATCGAGGTGATCTCATCCTTCATCTCAGGCTGACGGGTGACCGATTCGATCACCTTTCCGAAGATGAATCCGACGCCGATGCCAGGGCCAATCGTGCCGAGACCGGCGCCGATGCCAAGGGCAATCGCTTTCATACCCAGACGTCCGTAGTTCTGCGCCACTTCCGTCGTGACGCCCGACTGAGCGAATTCGCTAATTAGGTGGAGGTCCACTGTGTTCTTGCTCCTTAGTGTTCTTCGGCGACGGCGCCGCCGAGGTAGATCGCTGCCAGAATGGTGAAGATAAAGGCTTGAAGTGTTGCGACAAGGCCGACCTCGAAGATGAAGAAGGCTACCGCCATCGTACCGGTCACGAGGCCAAGGATCAGTGACCCTATGAGAGCCAAGTTGAGCAGTACGACGAGGCCGCCGCCCATGAACAGGATCAGCAGGTGGCCGGCGAGCATGTTGGCAAAAAGACGGACTGAGAGCGAGACGATCCGCACGAACTGCGAGATCACCTCGATCAAGAAGATCGGGAACGCCGCAGGGCCTTCCACTCCCGCTGGAACCCAGCCCTTGAGGTACTTGATCGGCCCTTTTGCGCGGATCCCCTCGAAGTGGTAGCTGATCACAACGACGAGCGTTAGAACGAGCGGCACAGAGATGTTTGCGGTCGCGGCGTAAAGCGCCAACGAAGGGATCTCAAACCCGAAGAGCATGAACGGCTCATGCGTGTTGGTAGGCAGCGGGATGTAACCGATCATGTTCGAATACCAAATGAAGAGGAAAATCGTGGCCAGGAATGGGAACCAGCGATTTACCATCTTGCCGCTGAGGTTGCCCTTCGTCATGCTCTCGATCAATCCGTAGTACATCTCGACGGCGGCTTGAAGTCGGCCCGGCTTCATCTTCATCCGGTGGCCTACGTAGATCAGCGTGACGCAAGAGAGAATGGCGGCGGCAACGACGTAAACGACGGCCTTGTTGATCGACATGTCGATCCCGAAAATCTCGATTGGGATCCACGGATCGAGCTTGAACTCGTCCTGCGGCTTGTAGTCCTCATTGACATTCAGCGCGAACGCTCCAGCCGGCGAGGCGAGAACGGCGGCGAAGGTCGCGGCGAAGGCGACGAGGCGAGTTTTGATCATGCCGCAGGACCCGCCTTCGGCTGATCGAACGGGCGCGTCGCGATCGAGACTGTGAAGTAGAAGGTGAAGACGATGATGAAGAGCACACCTGCGGCAAGGCCAGCGTCGTTCTCGATCATCCCAACGCCGAAGATTGAGAGCGCGACGAGCCAGCCTCGGCCGATCATTGAGCCGGTCACGATCCCGGCTACGCGGGCAGGGTTGTCGGACTCCTGCGCCTTCTTGTTCGTCCACGCCTGGACTGCGCGCTGGGAGCACCAAGCGAAGGCGCCGCCGAGGTAGCCGATCATCGGCCAGCCAGCGAGCAGGAAGACAGGCAACGCAGCGGCGAGCAAGATTAGGTCGGAGTAGCGCAGGTAAGGCATCGACTTAGAGGTCGCGGAAGCGTGAGCGGACGAATGCAATGCCGACGATCGGGCCGATGATCAGGCCGGCAAGCCCGATCGCGATCGGCAGGCCGACGAGCGAACCGAGCCCGTAGCCGACCAACGCACAGAGGCAGACGACCACAAGCAACATGATCCCCGCGTTGGCGGCACGCATCGTTGGCTTTGATGATTGCTCGCTGATGGCGGGGCCTGAGTAGTTCGTTATTGCTAGTGGCATTTTGGCGGAAAAAGTGCTGGGCGATAAAACTCGCCGGAAGCTGGGCGAGCGTACCGCATCGGCGGGCGTTGCTGCGCGCCCGTAAGACTTCGTAACGGCTGCCACAATCGGCGCTCGCAGTTTCTAGGCAGCGATCGAGCGCAGCCGCTGACGCGCGCCGCCGGCGAGCTCAATCTGGAGCAAAGTTCCAACCTGCTCGTAGACCTCACGATTGACCGCCATTCCACAGTGCGAGCTGTTGACCTCGATCTGAAGCGCCTCTGGGTCTAGGCATGCGCGCCAGTTGAGCACGCCATCGCTACGCGAGTAGATCGAAGCGAAGAGCGTCCGCTCAGGCATGTCCTCATCGAGATCGGCCCAGTACTGGCTGCAGCAACCGCTCGGCTCAAGGCCGAACGTATAAGCCTGCCAGCTGCGCTCACAGGCCTCGCCGATCAGCCCTGGGGCGCCGAGCCGCTGCGCGCGCTGGAGAGCGCGTATCTGGATCCGCAGCAGCATGTGGAAGTCCTCCATCTGGGCCACTAAAGGCGAGCCGAGCCCGATCACACGATTGACTCGGTCCGGCTGGCGGACTGCCAGCACGCGGGCACAGCTGCCTCCGCGGCTCTGCCCAACCAGCGCGACCGGCTGGCCATAGCGCTCGCTCAGCGCAATCACGCGCTGCTCGATCTCGTTGACGGTCTGCTCCGAGCAGCCGACGTGAGCGCTGAGCCCCGAGCCGTGCGTGCGGTATCCGATCCGCCGCAGCCACTGCCCCATCAGCGCCATTGAGGAATCGCCAGCAAGGAAGCCAGGAATCAACATCACCGGCTGCCCGTCGCCATGCGTGACGCCGTGTCCACGCCAGAGCGAGCTCCGCAGCAGCGTGAACGCCTCCGCGGCGCCACGGCCCTCGCGCCACATTTCAGGGCCATCGTCATTCGACATCACAAGAACCGTACGGAGCGGGCAGGACGGCGGTCTCATTTAGCTCCAAAAGCCGTGCAGAAGAGGGGATGCTGAGACTCCGCTGTTAGCCTCGAAGTAATGGCCGTACCTTCGAGACAGAGCGGCGCGCCGACGGCTAAGCGGGCGGCGATTGAAGCAGCGCTACTTGAGGCGACCGAAACTCTGCTCGCTGAGGGTGCTTCGTTTGCTGACCTTGGCGTCGAGCGGATCGCTACCCAGGCTGGTATCACGCGGACCGCCTTCTACTTCTACTTCGCCGACAAACGCGAGCTGCTGATGGCTTTGACGGCCGACGTCAACGAGCTTCTGCTCGAACAGGCCAACCTCTGGTGGTCGGGAGAGGGCGAACCGGCAGCGCGGCTAGAGCGCGCGCTTACAAACGTCGCCCGGCTCTTCGGTGAGCACGCCGTGCTGCTGAAGGCGCTCGGCGAAGTCGCGGCCTACGATGAGCAGGTCGCCGAGCACTGGCAGCGTCTGATCGGCCAGTTCCTTGAGGCCACTGAAGAGCGGATCCGCGAGGAGCAGGCGGCAGGCCTAGCGACCTGCAGCAACCCCTCGGCAACAGCTTTCGCGCTGACCTGGATGACGGAGGGAACGCTCAGCCAGCAGATCCTCCAGCAAGGCCGTGCCGCCGACCAAGAGATGATCGACGCGCTGGTTGAGATCTGGGTTCGTTCGGTTTACGGATCTGCCTGAGTCGCGCCTGAATCGTCTGAGTTGACGGCGTCGAACTGGCCGGTCTCGAGCTTCGTCACGACGTCGCGCGCCAATTCCTCTTCTGAGAGCTGAGGGTCGCTGCGCCGTAGCCGTCGCTCGCGCAGCCTGCGGAACTTGAGGATCTCGAGCACATAGACGAGGTAGACGCTTGCCGCCAGCACTACCAGCCCAACTGCGACCAAGACCAGAGACCAACCAAGGTTGAGATGCCCGGCGCCATCGGAGTAGGGAACGAAGCGCAGCGCGACGGCAAAACCAGCCACCAGCAGCGTCCACGCGTAGAGGTAGAGCACCGTCTTGCGCTGGCTGAAGCCGATCCGGTTCATTCGGTGGTGAAAGTGGCTCTGGTCGGCAACGTAGACCGGCCGTCCATATTTGAGCCGCTTGAGCACAACAAAGGTTGTGTCAAGGAACGGGACGGCCAAGACGAGCAGCGGGAATACGAGCGCCAGCACGACCTGCGTCTTGACCGCGCCCTCGACCGCAACGCAGGCCAGCAGCAAGCCGAGCAGGTTCGAACCGGCATCGCCCATGAAGACCTTCGCCGGGTGGAAGTTGAAGACAAGGAAACCTGCCGCCGCGCCGGCGATTATCGCCGCCAAGACGGCCGCCGAGCCGCGTCCGAGATCGAATGCGATAACGGAGAAGGCAACGGCACTAATCGCGCAGACGCCGGCGGCGAGGCCATCAACACCGTCGGAGAAGTTGACAACGTTAATTACGAAGACGATCCCCAGCACCGTCAGTGGCGCGCCGGCCGAACCGAGGTCGACAGCGCCGATAAACGGCAGCGTGATGTTCGTGACCTCTACTCCAGCAACGACCGGAATCGTTGCGGCGATGATTTGACCGATGAACTTGACTGGCGCCGGCAGATCAAAACGGTCGTCGAGCGCGCCGACCAGCGTGACGAGAATCGCGCCCGCCAGAATGCCTCTTATCTTTTCGTCGTCAGCTACCCCTGGCTCAAGGAAAAGAAGGCTGGCAACCAGCACGGCAGCGAGGATCGCAAGGCCGCCTAGCAGCGGCGTTGGGTGCTCCGAGAGGCCGCGCTCGCGCGGCTGATCGACGGCGCCGACGCGGCGCCCCAGCCTCGCCGTCAACGGTGTCAGCGCGACGGCAACGACGAAGGCAACGACGAAGGCAAGGATCGCGTCGCGTTCGGTCATCAAGGCCCAAGCCTAAAGCGCGCTGCGGCGCGGCCGCCTATCTGCTTGAAGCAGCAGTTAGTTGCTCGTAGAGCGGGTAACGGTCGGCGAGCGCTGTCACGCGCTCAGCCAGCTCAGGCCGACGGCTTTCGAATTCATCGGTCAAGGCGATCGCAATGATCTGGCCGATCTCGCTGAAGTCATCAACCTGAAGGCCGCGCGTCGCGAGCGCGCTGGCGCCGATCCTTAGGCCGCTGGTGACCATCGGCGGGCGCGGATCGAACGGCACGGCGTTGCGATTGACGGTGATGCCGATCTCATCCAAGCGGTCCTCGCCCTGTTGACCGTCGATTTGAGAGTCACGCAGGTCAACGAGCACAAGGTGCACGTCGGTTCCTCCGGTCAGGACCGTTACTCCCTCCTGCGCCGCGGCCGAACCGAGAATCGCCGCTGCTACGGCGCGCGCTCCCTCAACGGTGCGGACCTGGCGCTCACGGAACTCTTCGCTCTGCGCAATCCCGAGCGCTACCGCCTTGCCGGCGATCACGTGCATCAGCGGGCCACCCTGCTGGCCGGGGAAGACGCCCGAGTCGATCGCCTTGGCGTGCTCTTCGCGGCAGAGGATCATCCCGCCGCGCGGACCGCCGAGCGTCTTGTGGACCGTTGTAGTTACGACATCGGCATAAGGAACAGGGCTTGGGTGGACGCCGCCGGCAACGAGCCCGGCGAAGTGCGCCATATCTACGAGCAGCAGCGCGCCTACCTCATCAGCGATCTCGCGGAAGCGCTCGAAGTCGAGGTAGCGCGGGTAGGCCGACCAGCCGGCGATGATCATCTTCGGCTTACGCTCACGGGCCAGCTCGGCGACAGCGTCCATGTCAATCAGGTAATCGTCAGGGCTGACCTCATAGGCGGCGATGTCGTAGAGGCGCCCGGACATGTTGATCTTCATTCCGTGGCTGAGGTGACCACCGTGGGCGAGCGCGAGCCCCATAAGCGTGTCGCCCGGCTGCAGCAGCGCGTGGTAGACGGCGGAGTTGGCAGAGGCGCCGGAGTGAGGCTGAAGGTTGGCGTGATCAGCGCCGAACAACTCCTTGGCACGGTCGATCCCAAGCTGCTCAGCAACGTCGACAAACTCACAGCCGCCGTAGTAACGCTTGCCTGGATAACCCTCGGCATACTTGTTTGTAAGCACGCTCCCCTGGCACTCGAGGATCGCCTCGGGAACAAAGTTTTCGGAGGCGATCATCTCCAGCGTCTGCTGCTGGCGGCCGACCTCGTCGGCGAGCACAGCGGCGATCTCGGGATCGATTTCGGTCAGGGGACGGTTTAGAAAATCGGGAGCGAATTGAGCCATAGTCTGGTAATTCTAATACCCGAGCTAGGCGGCGGTGCGCCCGATGCCAATTCAGCCCAACAGCTGCTGGATCTGATCACGCCCGAGCGGCCCTTCGCGCAGCAGCTCCCAGCGGCCGTCAGCCTCGTATTCGCGCAGGTCAAGGATGCTCGATGAGAGCTCCCCGAGCGCTCCGCCGTCGAGCACTAGGTCGACGTCAGCACGGATCCCTGGCTCGAGCTGCTCGATCGAGCTTGGCGCCGGCTCGCCGGCCGAATTGGCGCTGCTCTGCAGGATCGGCCAGCGCATCTCGCCGAGCGCAGCTAGCTGCGGGCTGAGCGCGGGAACGCGCAGCCCTAACGTGGCCGGCTGATCGCCGCAGGCCAGCGGGAAGCGGCAAGCCGGGTTGCTGAGCAGCAGCGTCAATGGTCCCGGGAGTAGCCGCCCCAGCGCCGCGCGCGTCTCTGGGCCAAGCTCGACAAGTGCCTCAAGCGCCAAGTCGAGCGAGAAGAACATCACCGCTGAAGGCGATTCCAGCGCCCGGCGCTTGAGCGCGTAGAGCCTCCTGACGGCATCGCGCAGCGACGGGTCGCAAGCTAGGCCGTAGACGGTGTCCGACGGGAAGACGGCGACTCCGCCGACCGTGATGCAGCGCGAGAAGAGCTCAACCTGCTCGTCTGTCAGTGGCGGCGTGCTCAACGCTCCCCCACGACAACGCGTTCGATCCCAGCGAGGTCACGGTGGGCAGCTACCGCGGTGAAGCCAGCGGCGGTGACTAGTTCAGCGACAGCGCCGGCCTGCCCAGCGCCGAGCTCGATCGCCAGCAGCCGTGCCTCACTCTGCGCAGCGGCCGCGACCAGCGGGCGGATTACGTCAAGCCCGTCGGCACCAGCGATCAGCGCCAGCTCCGGCTCGTGGCCGATCACATCGGGCGGAAGGCCGGCGCGTTCGCTCTCAGCGATGTAGGGCGGGTTAGAAAGGATCGCGTCCCATTCGCTGCTGAGCCCTTCGAGCAGGTCGGCCTCGAGGAACTCAACCTCCAAGCCAAGCTGCGCAGCATTGACGCGAGCGAGATCGAGTGCGGCGCTGCTGATGTCGCTGCCGGTTACGGCGAGGTCGGGGCGCTCCTGCTTCAGTGCCAGCGCGACGGCGCCGCTTCCAGTGCCAAGGTCAAGCACTCGCGCCTGCTGGGGCAGCTGGAGCGCAATTTCCACCAGCAGCTCAGTCTCGGGCCGCGGCACCAGCACGCGGCTGTCGACTTGCAGATCGATCGAGCGGAAGCCTTTGTTGGCAACAAGGTAAGCGACCGGCTCGTGGCCGACTGAGCGGCGGCGGACGAGATCTTGAAACACGCGCACTGGCGGTCCGACCACCTCACGCTGGGGGTCGGTGATCAGCGCCGCGCGGTCAACACCGAGCGCGAACGCCAGCAGCAACTCGGCGTCGAGCGCGGCAGACTCGCTGCCCGAGGCGCCGATCGCCGTGCGGGCGCCGTCGAGCGCGTCGCGGACGCTGACGCCGCGCATCAGGACTGCGTGGCCTGCGCTTCAAGCAGGCGGCTCTTCTCATCGGCTTGCAGCCCGGCAGTTAGCTCGTCGAGCTGCCCTTCGAGCACTGCGTCGAGGTCGTGAACGGTGACCTTGACGCGGTGGTCGGTGACGCGGCGGTCGGGGAAGTTGTAGGTGCGAATCTTTTCCGATCGCTCGCCGCTGCCGACCTGCGAGCGACGGTCGGCGGCAATCTCAGCGTTCTGCTCCTCCATCGCTCGCTCGTAAAGCCGTGCCCGCAGCACGCGCAGCGCCTTTTCACGATTCTGGAGCTGACTTTTCTCGTCCTGCATCGAAACGACAACGCCGGTCGGCTTGTGCGTGATCCGAACCGCAGAGTCGGTTGTGTTGACCGACTGCCCGCCTGGCCCGGATGAGCGGTAGACGTCAACCTGAAGGTCGTTCTGATCGATCTTGATGTCGACCTCCTCGGCTTCCGGCAGTACGGCGACAGTTGCAGTGCTGGTGTGAATTCGGCCCTGTGATTCTGTCTCCGGGACTCGCTGAACGCGGTGCGTGCCGCCTTCGAACTTGAAGACCGAATAGGCACCAGCGCCCTTGACGGCAAAGGTGTACTTGCCCTCGCTCAGTTCGAGCGGCTCAATTGTGAAGCCGAGCCGTTCGGCGTAGCGGGTCAGCATTCGGTAACAGTCGCCGGCCCACAGCCCGGCCTCGTCACCACCAGCGCCGCCTTGAATCTCGATGATCACGTTCTTGTCATCGTTGGGGTCGGTTTCGACCATCGCTAGGCGTAGCTCTTCCTCGATCGTCTCGATCTGCCCGCGAGCCTGGCTCAACATCTCGTGCGCTTCGGCGTCGTCGCCGCCCTCGGCGATCAGCTCCTGCGCGCCGGCAGCGTCATCGGTCGCGCGTCGCCAGGCTTCTGCCAACTTCGCTGGCTGCTCTAGGCGGCTGTATTCGCGCCCGGTCTGGGCGTAGCGCTCGCGGTCGGCAATCACGACGGGATCTGTGATCTCGCGTGAGAGCTCGGCGAAGCGCGCTTCGATCTGGGTTACCAGTGACTCAATCATCGGCTGCGCTTAGGCTAGCCGCGAGCGGCGCAGTAACAGACTGGCTAGCCGATCGGGAGGCGCTAAGCGGCGATCTCGACGCCCACGAGATCGGCGTCGCTCTCGTCGCCAGTCTCGTGCTCGAGCACCGACTCCAGCGCAACTATCGCTACCGCGAGCTGATCGAGGTTCGGCTCACGCGTGGTCAGCAGCTGCAGCTTCAGCCCGGGCCAGATCAGCGCGCGGACGGCCTTGTGCGTGCGGTGCTTGCCAGCGAACTTGATGACCTCGAATGAGATCCCGGCGATCAGCGGAATGCCGACTATGCGGCTTACGATCAGCGCCCACCACGGCAGCAGTCCTAGCGGCGAGAAAACGAAGATCGAAACGACCATAACGATCAATAGGAAGCTGGTGCCGCAGCGCGGGTGCAACCTTGAGAAGCGCTGGGCGTTCTCGGGCGTCAGCGCTAGCCCCGCCTCGTAACAGGAGATCGTCTTATGTTCAGCGCCGTGATATTCGAAGGTGCGGCGCAGATCGCGCAGTTTCGAGAGCAGGATCAGGTAGCCGAGGAAGATCACCGTCCGCAGCACGCCTTCGACGATCCAGAACAGCACCGCTGAGCCGAGCTGATCTTTGATCAGGTTGGTTGCCGTCACCGGGATGATGAAGAAGAGCCCGACCGCGAGCACGAGTGAGAAGAGGATCGTCAGCCCCCACATGAAGCCTGAGATTGGCTCCTCTTCTTCCGGCAGCTGCGCGTTTGCTGAGATACCGAGCGCGCGGAAGCCGATCACTAGCGATTCGCCGAGCGCAACAACGCCGCGAATGATCGGCAGTCGCAGCACGCGGTGGCGGCCGAGCACGGACTTGACGGCCGTGCTTTCGACCTTGATCTCACCGGTCGGCGGATCGTTGGCGTCGATCCGGTCTCCTTCAGCGTCGATCTGGTGCGGCGCCGGAGAGCGCACTGCGACCGCCCAGCCGCCGACGCCACGCATCATCACTCCCTCAAGAACAGCTTGGCCACCGATCGGCGCGTCGCGAGTCGCAACCCACTCGGCCGGTTCGGCGTCGAGCGCAGGAGCCGATGGGGTCTGCGCGGCTGACACAGCGGCCCCGGTCAGGAGCCAACGCCGGAGCGCTTGGCGGCGCGGCGACGGAAGCGCTCGACACGGCCACCGGTATCGACCAGCTTCTGACGGCCGGTGTAGAACGGGTGGCACTCGGAGCAAATTTCAACGCCGATTTCCGACTCGGTTGAGCGCGTCACGAACTCGTTGCCACAGGTGCAACGAACTTGCGACTCAACGTACTCAGGATGTAGATCGGTCTTCATCGGTGGAGAAGTCTAGCCGCCTACGACCGGACAGGCGATCTCGGCCACGTTGTTGGCCTCATTTGGCTCAGCCAGCTCCTTCGAAAAGTCAGCCTCGAAGTGCATCTTCGAGCCGCTCGCGCAGCCGGCAGCGGTGAATGTGACTAGCCGCGACTTGCGCGCCCCGAGCGAGGCGACGCGGACAGTTGGAGGCTCGGTGCCGTTGACGCGCATCGAAACGCTGAAGCCAGTGGCAGCGCTGAGTCCAAGGTTGCGAACGAGCAGCGTGTAGCGCATGTTTCCGTTGCTCAGCGGCTTTGCGCTGACGAAGCTGGCGGCGAGGTCGGCGCGAGCGTCGTGTTGGTCGCAGGCCGGCGATGCGATCACATTGCGCCTGATCACGCGGCCGCTCTTTGAGAGCCATTGGTGGGTTACGAGCACGCGGTAGCTCTGGCCGACGGTCAGCCCTCCGACGCTCTTCGACCAGACAACGCTGCTGCTGCTGGGCCGATCCCAAGCGCCAAACTTCTGCACGCCCTTAACCGCCTTCCACTCGCCACCGCTGATCGGCCGAGTGAAGAGATCGAAGCGAAGCTCGATCGAAGCGGCGCTACTGCCAGCCACCATTTTCGAACTGAAGCTAGCCGAGCGGCCGTTGCGACCGGTCAGCGTGCAGCCATCAAGCTTCACTGCGGCGCTGCCCTTGGTCGCCGCGACCGAGGAGGCCGGATCGACCGACGCCGGCTTAAGCGAAGTCGACGTGTCGGCGACCGCGGAGAGCGGCGCAACGAGGCCGACGCAAAGGACCGATGCGGCACAGATGGTTGCTCGAAGAGACGACATACGACCTCATTAACACAGCGTTAGCGCAATGGTTGCGGTCCAACGACCAAATTAAGTCAACTGGTAGAGCGGACCGTCGCCACCCTCGGGCGCCGTCAAGCGGCCACCCTTGGCAGTAATAGCACCACATTGGACGCAGTTTGTGTAGTTAACGATCACGTCAACTAGGCCCTCTTCGGGTGCGTCCTCTGGAATTTCGTAAACCCCGGCCGGGCACATCCACTTCCAGGTCTCTGCGACCTCGCGCGGCACATGGGTCTGAACGCGGATGTGGTTGGGCGCGTCGTCACGCGTCTGGTTGCCGGTTATGAAGACGCTCGAGAGCTTGTCGAAGGTGTATTTGCCGTCTGGCTTGACGTATCCATCGGCGCTTTTGCCGATGAACATCGGCTGCGCATCGTTGCGATGCAGCGACCAGCGGCCAGCAGGGAAGTGGCCCTTCGTGGCGATCATCAGGTTGACCAGCGGCCCGCCCTTAATGAGGCCCTTGGCAAATGGCTGGCGGACGTTACGAACCTCGTACAGGTCCTTACCGACGACCGACTCTTCGATCGCGTCCTCGTAATTATCGAGCGCCTCGCCGCGGGCGAGGTTGGCGTAGATCGCCTCGGCCGCCGTGATGCCGGATTCGATCGCGTAGTTGAGACCCTTCAGAGCGGCCGTGTTGACCATGCCACCGGCGTCACCAACGACAACTGCTCCAGGCATTGAAAGCTTTGGCATCGCCCAGTAGCCGCCGGCAGGCAGCGCCTTGGCGCCCCAAGCGACTCGCTCGCCGCCCTCGAGAATCTTCTTCACCATCGGGTGCGTCTTGAAGGTCTGCAGCACGTCGTGAGCGGAGGTCGTGGCGTCGGCGTAGTCGAGATCGACAACAAAGCCGATCGAAACGAGGTCGTCGCCGGTCTTCTCGTCCTTCATCGGGTAGATCCAAGAGCCACCGATCTGGTGGTATTTGGCGGAGATCTTCAGCGGCCAGCCAGCAACGGTGTGGATCACGCGGTCGAGCGGCTTGGTTACTTTCCAAACCTCTTTCACGCCGAGCTCCCAAACCTGCGGCTCGCGTCCTGCGCCAAGCTCGAACTCGCGGATCGCGGCGCCGGTAAGCGTGCCCCAACATCCTTCAGAGAGAACGGTTACCTGGGCGGTTACGTCGGCTCCCGGCTCGAAGTTGCCAAGCTGCTCGCCTTCCTTGCCACGGCCCTTATCGCCGGAGCGGACGCCGCGCACGGTGCCGTCCTCAACGAGTAGCTGGGCGGCCGCAGTTTCGGTCAATAGGTAGGCGCCCTTTTCCTCCGCCTTGGCGGCCATGAAACGGCACATTCCGGCAACCGAAATCGACTCATTGCCGTGGTTCTTCAGCGGCGGTGGAGGCGGAATCCGGAGCTTCGTCTTGCTGTTTGGCAGCAGGTATACGGCTTCCTTCTTGATCTCGCCGAAAGCAAAGCCTTCTTCGCGCCATTGCTCGCGCGAAACATCCGGGAAGAGCTTCTGCAGCGCCTCGGGGCGCATCACGGCGCCGGAGAGGTTGTGGCCGCCGCAGGTCTTGGCCTTCTCGATTACAGCGACAGGCACTTCGCCGAGACGCTCGAGCGTCTCCGGGTCATCGGCCAGCAGGTCAAGCAGGCGGTTGGCGCAGGCTAGGCCAGCGGTTCCGCCGCCGACGATCGCGACGCCAACGTCGATTCGCTCGTCCTCAGCGTCAAGCTCGCGCTTGATGAACTCTGCGGGCGAATCAACCGGTGGCGGGTATGACCCCGGGACGACCTTGCCGTTTTTCCCTGCCATCGTTATCAGGCGCCCTTCTTGGCCTTAACGGCTTCGGTCAGCTTCGGCATGATCTTGTTTAGATCGCCGACGATGCCGAGGTCGCTGAACTCGAAGATCGGCGCGTTTGCATCCTTGTTAATCGCGACGATGTTCTCAGCGCCCTGCATGCCGACCTTGTGCTGAATCGCGCCCGAGATGCCGGCCGCGAGGTAGAGCTTCGGCGCGACCGTCTTGCCGGTCTGACCGATCTGCCCGGCGTATGGGAACCAGCCAGCGTCAACAACGGCGCGCGTTGCTGCAACGGCCGAGTTGCCACCAAACGCTCCGGCGAGAGCTTCGCAAAGCTCAAAGCCTTCTTCTGCGCCGAGGCCGCGGCCACCGGCGATCAGAACGTCGGCTCCTTCGATGTCAACGTCGGCGCCACGCTGCTCGCCGCGGGTAACCATCGTTGCCTGGCTTGAGAACGGTGAGAACTCAACGCTGAGCGACTCAACTGCGGCCGTGCCGCCGGTCTCCTTGATCTCAAAGGCGTTCAGTCGGCTGATGATGATGCCGACGTCGCTGCGGAATGAGATCTGCGAGATCGCCGAGTCGCCGAGAATCGGGCGCTCAGCGACGAGCTTGCCGCCCTCTGCGCGGACAGCGGTGATCTCCATTGCGACGCCTGCTCCCAGACGGGCAGCCAAGCCGGCTCCAACCTCGAAGCCGAGTAGTCCTCCGCCGAACAGCGCGTAGCCGTAATCACCGGCTGAGATCGCCGTCGCCATTGCGTCAACGACCGGCTGCGCGAGCCCTTCAGGGCCCTCTACAGAGAGAACCTTCGTAGCTCCATAGTTGCCGAGCGTGCCAGCGAGATCGTCGCTGACGCCTTGGCCAACGACGATTGCGTGTGCTTCGCCACCGAGCTCAGCGGCCAGCTTCGCGGCCTCCGACACGGCACCGAGCGAGTTCTTATTGAAGGCGCCTTCGTACTGCAGCGCGTAAACCAGAATGTTCGCCATTTAGATCAGCTTCCTCTCGTCGAGCCAGGCAACGATCTGTTCGACCGTCTCGGATGTGTCTTCGTCTTCGATGATTCGTCCCGCTTCCTTCTTTGGCGGCTCGATCGAGCCGGTCCACTGTGCTGCTGAGTTGTCGCCGCCAACCTTCGAGGCGTCGATCCCAGCGTCGCCGGCTGAGACCTTCTCAAGCGGCTTCTTCTTGGCGCCCATGATCGCCTTCAGCGATGGGTAGCGTGGCTCGTTGATCGCGTCACCAACCGAGATAACGGCTGGCAGGTTGATCTCGACCGTGTCGTAGCCGTACTCAGCCTGACGCTCGGCGCGTAGCTTCGTGCCGCCGTCGACGTCGATCTTGATCACCTGGGTTAGCGATGGGAACTTGAGATGGTCGGCAACGACGGCGCCGATTGTGTAGCACTCGCCGTCATCGGACTGCTGACCGAGCAGAACGAGATCGGGGGCTTCCTTCTCGAGCACCTTCGAAAGCGCGTAGCCGGTGGCTGCGACGTCTGAACCGGCGAGCGAATCGTCGGCGAGATGGATCGAGCGGTCGGCGCCGAGCGAGACGGCCTTGTGCAGCGCGCGCTCAGCCGAATCGGGGCCCATTGTTACGGCGACGACTTCGTCGACGGCCATCGCTCCGCTCTCCTTCAGCTGCATTGCAGCTTCGATCGCGTGAGTGTCGTATGGGTTGAGGTTCTTTTCGCCGCTGCGATCCATTCGGCCCGTTGAAGGGTCGATCTTTTTCTGGACGGCAGCGTCCGGTACTTCCTTAACGAGAACGCAAATTTTCACTTCGGCAATCTCCTATTTTGGTCTATTTAAAAGTGTATCGGTGCCCTTGACTGACTAGTCAATCGGGAGCGGTGCTGCGGGTGCCTGGCTAACGAGGTTCTCTCTCCCCTACGGCGCTGACGAGAAAGTCGATTATTTCCTGCGTTGGCGCGCCGGGCGTGAAGACGGCTGCGACGCCGAGCTCTTTGAGCTGCGGGATGTCGTCGGCCGGGATCGTGCCGCCGACGGTGACGACAACGTCGTCAATTCCTTGCGCGCTGAGCAGGTCGACGATCTTCGGCACCAGCGTCATGTGGGCGCCTGAGAGGATCGAGAGGCCAATCGCGTCGGCGTCTTCCTGAACTACGGTTTCAACGATCTGCTCGGGGGTCTGGTGCAGGCCGGTGTAAATCACTTCCATCCCAGCGTCACGCAGCGCGCGGGCAATGATCTTGGCGCCGCGGTCGTGGCCATCCAAGCCAGGCTTGGCGACGACGACGCGAATCTTCTGGGTGGAGGTGGCGGCAGTCATTGAAAGCGAGGCGAACCCGCTTGGGCGCGCACCGCGATGGTAGTAGACCGACGCCGCTCAGCGCCTCGAGGCTTTAACGAACCCGAACTGAGAGCGTCATGCCGCGGTGGATCGTACAAACGTAACGGCCGGAACGGGCTTTGACCGAAGCCGAGCCGCGGACGCGCGCGTTAAGGTTTGCGCCCGGTCCTATGACGTTGTGCGGCCTGCGACCGCCCCATACGAAACGCAGCGACGTTCCCTTCGAAACAGTGATGCTCTTAGGGCCGAAGTAATCGTCACGAACCGAGATTGTCTTCGTGCCCGCCACACTTGCGTTCTGGTCGGCGCCCGCGACGGCGCTGCCTGCAGCAGCACTGAGGGCAACTGCGAGAGTGGCGGCGGTCAACGTAACTTTGCGATTCATCTGTTTCTCTCCCTGGGTTTAAAAGACTGGTGATTCAGTGTACCTACCAAATACGTCTTGTAGAGCATCAACGATCTCTCCTTCAGATGCGTCAGTTCGCGTGCAGGCGATCAGCAGCGGCATCAAGTTAGCGCCCTCGTGAGCGGCAGCTTCGCGCAATTTAGCGAGTGATGCCTCGACAGCAGCGCTATCGCGACCGCTGCGCACGGCGTTTAGGCGGTCTACTTGGCCGCGCTCCATTTCCGGGTCGCTGCGATGCAATGGAGTCTGTTGTTGATCGCCTTCGGTGTAGGCGTTGACGCCAACAACGACGCGGCGACCGGAGTCGATCTCCTGTTGCAGCTCGTAGCTGGCGTCGGCGATCTCACGCTGCGGGTAATTGGCTTTGACGGCGGCGACCATGCCACCAAGTTCGTCGATCTTCTTGAAGTACTCGTAGGCCTCAGCTTCGATCTTGTCGGTCAGGGCCTCGACGAAGTAGGAGCCGCCGAGCGGGTCGATCGTGCTGGCCGCGCCTGTCTCGTCGGCGATTATCTGCTGCGTGCGCAGGGCCAAGCGGACGGCATCTTCGGTCGGCAGGGCGAGTGCCTCGTCGTAGCTGTTGGTGTGCAGCGACTGCGTTCCACCGAG
The DNA here is from genome assembly GCA_044240185.1 of Solirubrobacteraceae bacterium. Taxonomy (GTDB): domain Bacteria; phylum Actinomycetota; class Thermoleophilia; order Solirubrobacterales; family Solirubrobacteraceae; genus F1-60-MAGs163. The sequence continues at coordinate 2,942 of JBIHZY010000008.1, read as the reverse complement.
CACGCCGGCGAGCGCTTCGATCGCAGTGCGGACGACATTGTTTAGCGGCTGCTGGGCAGTCAACGAGACGCCAGCGGTCTGGGTGTGGAAGCGCATCAGCCAGCTCTTCGGGTCCTTCGCGCCGAACGTCTCTTTCAGCTCGCGGGCCCAGATCCGCCGCGCGGCGCGGTACTTGGCGATCTCCTCAAAGAAGTCGATCTGAGCGTTAAAGAAGAACGAAAGCCGCGGCGCAAAATCATCAACGTCGAGCCCGCGCTCGACCGCCTGCTCGACGTAGGTGAGGCCGTCTTTGAGCGTGAAGGCGAGCTCCTGCGCAGCCGTCGAACCGGCCTCGCGGATGTGATAACCGCTAATTGAAACTGGGTGCCAGCGCGGCATCTGCTGCGAGCACCACTCGATCATGTCGCCCATGATCCGCATCGCTGGATCGATCGGGAAGCACCACTCCTTTTGCGCGATGTACTCCTTCAAAATGTCGGCCTGGATCGTCCCAGCTAGCTGCTGCGGCGGCACGCCGTCGCGCTCGGCCGCGACGACGTAGTAGGCCAGCATGATCGCCGCCGGCCCGTTGATCGTCATCGAAACCGAAACCTCGCCAAGGTCAATCCCCTTGTAGAGCGTCGTCATGTCCTCAACGGTGTCAACGGCAACGCCCTCGCGGCCAACCTCGCCGAGCGATAGTGGACTGTCGGAGTCATGGCCCATCAGCGACGGCATGTCAAAGGCCGTTGAAAGGCCGGTCTGCCCGTGGTCGAGCAGGTAGTGGAAGCGCTCGTTCGTCTCCTCGGCGCTACCAAAGCCAGCGAACTGGCGCATCGTCCAAAGCCGGCCGCGGTACATCGACGGGTAAACACCGCGCGTGAAGGGGTACTGGCCAGGCAGGCCGATCTGCTGGGCAGAGTCCTGCGGCAGGTCGGCCTCGGTGTAGAGCGGTTCGACCGGCGTGCCGGAGAGCGTTGTGAACGGCACGTCGCGCTCAGGCGTCGCCTCGAACGCTTCGCGCCACTGCTGCTGGGGCGAGTCGTCGCCTGTGGGGGTCTGCTCCATTGCGGGGAGAATACGCGGCGGCTGCAGCCGCTGGGCGGCGCTCAGTCCTCGCGGGCGATATCGCCGAGCAGGCCGCGGGCGATCACGAGCCGCTGAATCTCGCTCGTACCCTCGTAGATCTCGGTGATCTTGGCGTCGCGGAAGTAGCGCTCGGCGGGGAAATCCTTTGTGTAGCCGTAACCGCCGAGGATCTGGATCGCCTCGCCGGTCCAGTGTCGCGCGACGCGGCTGGCAAAGAGCTTGGCCTGCGCCCCTTCGATCGTGTGCGGCAAACCAGCGTCCTTGAGCTGCGCGGCGCGCAGCGTTAGCGCGCGCGCCGCCTCGATCTCGGTCTGCATCTCAGCGAGCTTCTGTTGGATCGCCCCGAAGCCGCCGATCGGGCGGCCGAAGGCAACCCGCTGCTTGGCGTATCCGACGGCGAGGTCAAGCGCTGCCTGGGCGATTCCGGTGGCTTGGGCAGCGATCCCAATCCTGCCACCGTCGAGCGTCGACAGCGCGATAGCCATTCCAGCGCCGGGCTCGCCGAGCCGCTCGACTGCTGTCTCCTCAAAGCCGATGTCGGCTGTCGAAGAAGAGTGCTGGCCTAGCTTCTCCGCTTCTCCAAGCAGCGTCATTCCGCTCGCACCACGGCGGGCAATAAATGCGCTTGGCTTCATTGCCGCCTCGGGGTCGAGCGCGAAGACGGTGAAGTTGTGCGCCTGCGAACCGTTGCTGACCCACTGCTTTGTGCCGCTCAGCAGCAGCTCGCCGTCCTTCTCTTCGACGCGGCTCAGCATCGCACCGGCGTCGCTACCGGAGCCTGCCTCGGTAAGCGCGAAGGCGGCGATCTCATGCCCTTGAGCGAGTGGCGGCACGAGCCGCTCGCGCTGCTCTTCAGTGCCATGAACGACGATCGGCATTGTGCCGGCGCCGGTATGGACCGCGAGCGCCGTACCGAGGCCAGCGTCGGCGCGCGAAATCTGTTCGAGCACGAGCGTGTAGGAGACGAAGTCGGCGCCGCTGCCACCTAGCTCAGTCGGCACGCAGACCCCCATTAGGCCGAGCTCGCCAAGTGCAGTAACAGTTTCACGCGGGAATTCGTGATCACGATCCCAGCGGGCGGCCTGCGGTGCTACCTGCTCGTCGGCGAAGCGGCGTGCAAGCTCGCTTATCTCACGCTGCTCGTCGCTGAGGAATTCAATGCTCATTAGCGCCGCCACGGATTGCGCAGCCGCGGCCCGGCCGGCGGCGCGGCGCTGCGGCGCACGGCAACCGTGCGGCCGGCTGTGCCGACCAGCCCCATCAGAGCTAGCGCGCCGAGTGCCAGCAGCTTGCGCCCGAGCTGGTCGAAGCGCAGCAGCTCCCAGCCCTCGTCGGCAGCGATCGCTTCAAGTTCAGCGTCAGGATTCACTGCGACCGCGTGGCCGACGAGCCGGAGCATCGGGAGGTCGGATTCGGAATCGGAGTAGCCGTAGGAGGCGGCGAGGTCGATCCCTTCGCGCTCGGCCAGCTCGATGATTCGCTGAGCCTTGCCATCGCGGTACGGAAAGACGTCGGCGTCTCGGCCGGTCATCTTTCCGTCTACGATCTCTGGCACAGCGCCGATTCCGCCATCGAAGCCGAGTACGTCGCTGAGCATCTCGGCGACAATCTGCGACGAAGCTGTCGCGATGTAGACCTTGCGCCCGGAGTCCTGATGGTCATAGGCGATCTGCAGCATCTGCGGATAGAGCCGCGGCAAGACGCCAGCCAAGACCTCCGGCATCATCCGCCGCAGCTCCATCGCATTGCGGCCGGCGACCAGCTGCGAGAGCCGCTCGCGAATCGCGTCAGTCGACTCGTCGGTCGACCCGCGCAGGCGGAACTTAACGTTGGCACCGATCAGCCGCACCATCTGGCGGCGCGAGATTATTCCA
>JBIHZY010000105.1:0-6587 GCA_044240185.1 Solirubrobacteraceae bacterium | reverse complement strand
ATCGTGTAGTTGCCGCGGCCGTCAAAGTTGGCTGGCAGGCCACGGAAGTCGCGAATACGCGGGATCGCGATCGACATCAGGCGGTCAAGGAACTCGTAGGCACGGTCGCCGCGGAGCGTCACTGCAAGGCCGACCGGCATGCCCTCGCGCAGCTTGAAGTTTGCGATCGATTTGCGGGCAAGACGGACGTTCGGTGTTTGGCCGGTGATCTGCGCTAGCTGCCCGGCTGCGGCCTCAAGCATCTTCGAATCCTGCTTCGCTTCACCGACGCCCATATTGACCGTGATCTTCTCGACCTTCGGGGCCTGCATTACGGTCGTGTAGCCGAACTGCTCAACGAGAGCAGGACGAACTTCCTCGAGATAACGAGTTTTCAGGCGGACTGGTGTCTTTGTTGCTGGCATAAGTTTTAGGTTCAGTCGAGCTTCGTGCTTGAGCGCTTCGTTACGCGGCTGCGGACGCCGCCTTCGCGGGTCACGCCGACGCGGGTCGGACGGTTGTCTTTCGGATCCACCAGCATCACATTGCTGACGTGAATCGGACCTTCTTTTTCGATCACGCCGCCGGTTGCCGCTTCGCTTCCGGCGCTTGCCGTAGGTGAAGGCTTCTGGTGGCGCTTGATGATGTTGAGACCCTCGACGTAGACCCTTTCCTTCTTTGGGTCAACGCGGAGGACACGACCGGTCTTTCCACGGTCCTTACCACTGACAATGGCGACCTGGTCGTCGCGACGGATGCGCATACTCATGCTAGAGCACCTCCGGAGCAAGCGAGATGATCTTCATGAAGTTGCGGTCGCGCAGCTCGCGGGCAACTGGCCCGAAGATGCGGGTTCCAAGCGGGTTATTGGCTTCGTCGATGATCACGGCAGCGTTCTCATCGAAGGCGATGTAGGTGCCGTCATCGCGGCCGAACTGCTTGCGCGTGCGCACAACGACGGCCTTGACGACCTCGCCCTTCTTGACCGCACCGTTCGGGATCGCCTGCTTGACGGTCGCCGTGATGACGTCGCCAACGTGGGCGTAGCGACGGCTGGAGCCGCCCTGAACGCGAATGCAAAGGATTTCGCGGGCGCCGGTGTTGTCGGCGACACGCAGGCGTGATTCGTTCTGGATCATTTCGCACGCTCCAAAATCTCAACTAGGCGCCAACGCTTCGTTGCCGACATCGGCCGGCTGGCAATCACGCGGACGAAGTCGCCCTCGCGAGCGTCGCTTGTTTCGTCGTGAGCGTGAAGTGACTTCGTCGAGCGCACGATCTTCTGGTACTTCGGATGGCGCTTGGCGATGTCAACGCGGACGGTGATTGTCTTCGCGGCTTTGGTCGAAGTGACGATTCCCTGGCGGACCTGGACCGATGCTGGCTCGCGCTCGGCTGGCGGCGTGCCTTCGCGGTTTGGCGTTGCGGCACGCTTCTCGCGTTCTTGGCCGCGGCGGCGGCTCCGTGCGACGGCCTTTGCGCGGCGAACTTCGACGCGCTCGGCTTGACGCTCTTCTGCAGTGCGGGTCGGCTTCACTTCGCCAGTGTGGGCGGAGCGCTTGGCCTTGCGGATTGCCTTCGGGCCAACGGGAGCGGCGGGCTCTTCTGCGGCGGCATCGTCGCCATCTGCCTCTGCTGCCGGCTCCTCGGATGAGTCGTCGGCCGGGGCTTCTTCTGCAGGAGCTTCCTCAGCGGCAGGCTCATCAGCGGCAGCTTCCTCTGCAGGAGCTTCCTCAGCGGCAGGCTCGTCAGCGGCAGCTTCCTCGGCCGGAGCTTCCTCAGCGGGAGCGTCGTCGGCAGGAGCTTCCTCTACCGGAGCGTCAGCGACGACCTCCTCGGCGGCGGGAGTCTCTTCTTCTGGAGTTTCGGGCTCTGTTGTCTCGTCGGTCATCTCTAGCGGATCTTTTCTGGGTCGATGCCACGCTCACGCGCGACGGTCAGTGTGCGGGCAAGTTCGCGCTTCGCGCTCTTCAGGCCGGCCGTGTTCTCAAGCTCGCCACCGGCGTGCTGGAAGCGAAGGCCAAAGAGCGTCAAGCGGGCAGCGCGGACGCGGCCTTCAAGCTCATCGGTGGTGCAATCGCGAAGGTGGTCGGTGGCGGCCATTAGACGTCGTCCTCTCGCGTGACAACCTTGCTGCGCATCGGCAGCTTGCGCGCTGCGAGGCGGAGCGCGTTGCGAGCCAAGTCCTCAGGCACTCCGGCCAGCTCAAACATCACGCGGCCTGGCTTGACGACAGCGACCCAACCTTCAGGCGAGCCCTTACCGGAACCCATCCGAGTTTCAGCGGGCTTCTTAGTGAAAGGCTTGTCGGGGAAGACGTTGATCCAAACCTTGCCGCCACGCTTGATCTCACGCGTCATTGCAACACGAGCAGCTTCGATCTGACGGTTCGTCAGCTGGGCGTGCTCAAGTGACTTGAGCCCGTAATCGCCGAACTGAACTGAGGTCTGGGCGCGCGAATAGCCGCGGCTACGACCACGCATCACCTTGCGGTGCTTAACGCGCTTAGGAGCGAGCATCAGGCACCGCCTCCGCGCGGCCCACGGCCACGTCCGCGGCCACCGTCGCCGCCACGATCGTCACGGCCGCCTGCGCCGCCGGCGGTCGCTGGGCCTTCAAGATCTGTCAGGTCGACGCCGGTGAATCCCTCAGGCATGATTTCGCCCTTATTGATCCAACACTTAACGCCGATGCGGCCGAACGTCGTGCGTGCTTCAGCGAAGCCGTAGTCGATGTCGGCGCGCAGCGTGTGCAGGGGAACGCGGCCATCTGAGTAGCTCTCGGAGCGCGCCATCTCGGCGCCGCCAAGGCGGCCGCCAACTTGGATCTTGCAGCCCTTGGCACCTGAGCGCATCGCGCTCGTTAGCGCGCGCTTCATTGCGCGGCGGAAGGCAACGCGGTTCTGCAGCTGCTCAGCGACCGACTGAGCGACCAAGGCCGCGTCGAGCTCGGGGCGCTTGATCTCAAGAATGTTGACCTTGACCGACTTGCCGGTGATCTGGTGCAGGTCACGGCGCAGCGAGTCAACCTCGACGCCCGACTTACCGATCACGATGCCGGGGCGCGCAGTGTGGATGTTGACCTCGACCTCGTTTGCGTCCTTGCGGATCGTGATCTTCGAAATGCCGGCGTGGGCCAGCTTGTTTTCGATGTGCGCACGAATCCAAACGTCTTCAGCCAGGTACTCAGCGAAATTGCGTTCGGTGAACCAGTGCGACTTCCAATCGTGGATGTAGCCGACGCGCATCGACTCGGGGTGAACCTTCTGTCCCATAGTCCTCAGTTACTCCTTTGGCGTCAGCGAGATTGAAAGGTGGCTAGTGCGCTTATGAATCGCTGATGCGCGGCCCATCGCCCGCGGGCGGAAGCGCTTCAACGTCGGACCCTCATCGGCCTGGACCGAGAGGATGCGCAGGTTTTCTCCATCAAGTTCAAGGTTGTGCTCGGCGTTGGCAACGGCCGATTCGAGCAGCTTCTGCCAGTCGCCGGCGACGTCGCGTGGCGTGTGGGCGAGAATCATCCGCGCTTCGGTGACCGAATGGCCGCGGATGTGATCGCAGACCAGGCGAGCCTTGCGCGCTGAGGTGCGCACATAACGGGCGTGAGCCTTGATTACGGGCGGGTTCTCAGGGTCATAAGCGGGGATTACGCGCTTCGGCTTCTCTTCGACCTCGTCCTTAGCCTTGGCCTTCGACTTCTTCTCAGCCTTCGGCTTCTCTTCAGTCTCAGCCTTCGGCTCCTCCGCGACCTCGACGTCGGCTTCTACCTCAGCCTGATCGGTGGTCTCTTCGGCGGCAGCCTCAGTCTTCGGAGCATCGTCCTTGGCTTTCGTGCGGCGCAGGCGGCGCTTTGGCTTCTCTTCCACCTCTGCCTCGTCCTTCTTAGGATCGTCAGCCATAACTAACGCACCTGCCCGGAGCCAAGGTGGCCTCGATATGTACGCGTCGGCGCGAACTCGCCGAGCTTGTGGCCAACCATTGATTCGTTGACGAAAACTGGGATGTGCTTGCGCCCGTCATGGACGGCGATCGTGTGGCCGACCATCTCAGGGAAGATCGTCGAGGTGCGCGACCAAGTCTTGAGCATCGTCTTATCGCCGGTTTCGTTCATCTTGATGATCCGCCCCATTAGGCGCTCCTCAACGAACGGGCCCTTCTTACTTGAGCGACTCATCGATTACCCTTCCCGCGGCGGCGGCCACGGATGATGTCCTTGTCGGAAGCCTTGTGCTTCTTACGTGTGCGGTAGCCGAGCGTCGGAACGCCCCATGGCGTTACTGGGTGGCGACCAGCGGTCGTTGAACCCTCGCCGCCGCCGTGCGGATGGTCGACCGGGTTCATTGCCGTACCGCGAGTCTGTGGGCGAACACCCATGTGGCGCTTGCGGCCAGCCTTGCCAACCTTGACGTTCTGGTGGTCTGAATTACCGATCGAACCGACCGTTGCGCGGCATTCGCTGCGCACGAGGCGCATCTCGCCGGAAGGAAGGCGAAGCGTGGCTTGGTCGTTCTCCTTCGCCATCAGCTGGATCGAGGCGCCGGCTGAGCGACCCATCTGGCCACCGCGGCCAGGCTGGAGTTCGACGTTGTGGACGACGGTACCGAGCGGCATGTCAACGAGCGCGAGGCAGTTGCCGACGGCGATCTCAGCGCCGGGGCCGGACTGAACCATCATTCCAACCGTCAGACGGCTGGGAGCGAGGATGTAAGCCTTCTCACCATCGAGGTAGTGCAGCAGGGCGATGTAGGCGCTGCGGTTGGGGTCGTATTCGATTGCGGCGACCTTGGCCGGAACTCCGTCCTTGCGACGCTTGAAGTCGATCTTGCGGTAGAGACGCTTGGCGCCGCCACCACGATGGCGCGAGGTCTTGCGACCGCGTGCGTTACGGCCACCGCTCTTCGTCAGACCCTCAACGAGGCTCTTTTCCGGCTCATCGCGAGTGATCTCGGCGAAGTCGGCGTAGGTCGAGAAGCGACGACCAGGGCTGGTTGGCTTTGGCTTACGAATCGCCATTACTCGCCGCCCTCAGCTAGGCCTTGGAAGATCGGAATCTGCTCGCCCTCGCGAACCTGGACCATTGCCTTCTTCCAAGTGCGAGTGCGACCGGCGGTATAACCGCGGCGCTTCGGCTTCGACTTGACCGAGAGCGTGCGGACCTCTTCAACGTGAACGTCAAAGAGCGCCTCAACCGCTTCGCGGATCTGAGTCTTGTGAGCGTCGGGATGGACGCGGAAGGTGTAGCGGCCGTTGGAGGCGAGCACGTAGCTCTTCTCGCTAACAACCGGGCGGATGATTACCTGTGTGTGGTCCATCTCAGGCAGCCTCTCCTGTGCGCGCAGCGGCTAGGCGGCCGCTCAGTTCGTCTAGGCCGAGCTGGCTGACGATCAGCCGCGCGGCGTTGACGATGTCGGCGACGCCAGCCTCTGAAGCGGCCAGCACGTTGACGCGATCGATGTTGCGGAAAGAGAGAGCGATGTTGGCCTCGTCGGCGCCGACAACGACGAGCACTGAGCTGGTTGAGCCCCAGTCCTTCAGCATCTTCGCAGCCTGTTTTGTTGACGGGGCAGCGAAGGCGGCCGGGTCAACGCCAGCCAACGAACCACGGTCGGCGTGAAGCGAGAGCGCGCTGCGCAGAGCGGCGCGACGTTCCTTGCGGTTGACCTTGAAGGTGTAGGAGCGCGGCTGCGGGCCGAAGGTGACGCCACCGCCGGTCCAGATTGGTGAGCGTGACGAGCCGGCGCGGGCGCGGCCGGTGCCCTTCTGACGCCAAGGCTTGGCGCCACCACCGGATACGAGGCCGCGTGTCTTCGTAGCGGCCGTGCCGCGGCGACGAGCGTTCAGCTCAGCGCGGACCGATTCATGGATCAAAGACTTGTTCAGCCCCTCGCCGAAGATCGCTTCGTCGAGCTTGAGCTTCGTTGTGGCGCCGAGGATCGGAGCGTCAGCCATCGCTACGCACCTCCACCAAAGCACCGGTAGCGCCGGGGACGGCGCCGCGAAGAAGAATCAGGTTGTCGGCCGCGTCAACGCGGACGATCGTCAGGCCGCGCTGCGTTGCGCGCTTGTTGCCCATCTGGCCAGGGCCACGGATGCCCTTGAAGACGCGAGCCGGCCAAGCCGAAGCGCCGATCGAGCCTGGGGCACGAACGTTGTGCGAGCCGTGCGACGACGGACCGCGGCTGAAGTTGTGGCGCTTGATCGTTCCTTGGAAGCCCTTGCCCTTCGAAACGCCGGCAACCTTGACCTTGTCGCCAGCTTCAAAGGCATCGGCGGTGACGGTGTCACCAACGCTTAGCTCGCCGCGCTCGTCACGGAACTCAACGAGGTGCTTGTAGGCGCCGGCCTTGGCGGCCTTCAGGTGACCGAGCTCAGGCTTGCTGAGGTGCTTCTCCTTCGTCTCGCCGAATGCAAGCTGGACGGCGTCGTAGCCGTCGTCATCGCTGCTGCGAACCGCCGTCACTGGGCAGGGACCGGCCTCGAGCACGGTGACGCGCTCAACGCGGCCATCATCCATGAAGAGTTGGGTCATACCGAGCTTCTTGGCGAGGATCGCGGCCATCGAAATACCTAACCTGCGAGCCGGATCTCGATGTCAACGCCGGCTGGCAG
>JBIHZY010000104.1:0-6668 GCA_044240185.1 Solirubrobacteraceae bacterium | reverse complement strand
TTTCTTGATTCGCTCGCGGCCAGCTTTGCGCCGCCGCTCGCACACCTTGAGGACGAACTCGATGTGCTTGAAGACGAGGTGATGCGCGACCCTCAAACCGAAACGCGCCAGCGCCTGCTCGAACTGAAGCATTCGCTGGTCAAGATTCGCCAGACGATCGACCGTCAGCGCGACGTGATGGCCGGGCATCGTGAGCTGCTCCACCGAATCCCCGGCAGCCACGAAAGCTCAGCCCACAACGTGATCCGCGATTTATACGACCGCCTCGCGTTGACCTCGCAACAGATCGAGATTGTGCGCGAATTGATCACCAATGCGCTTGATCTATACGTCTCAGCAGCATCAAAGAAGCTGAACGAGACGATGAAGGTTCTGACCGTCGTAGCGACCTTCTTCCTGCCGCTGACCTTCCTCGTCGGCTTCTTCGGTCAGAACTTCGGATGGATGACCGACCGAATCGATGGGCTCGACGACTTCTTGATCTTCGGCCTTGGCGTATCGATCGTTTTCGTCGTCGTGCTGTACCTGATCTTCTGGCGCGCGGGCTTCTTGGGCAAGCGCAAGCGCGGCCGCGGCTGAGCAACCAACCGATCGATCGGCTTGACGCGTAGACGCTGGCACAAAACACGCAACTTGCGTAGTATCGGCCAAGCCGTTTCCACCAACGAGGAGAGAACAATGGAAGCCAGCACGACGCCGTCAACAGGTTCGAAGACAATCGCCGACATGCTGCCGATGGCAGCAGCAAAGTACGCCGATCGCCCGGCCGTGCGCCATAAGGTTGGCGACGAGTGGCTTGATGTCAGTTTTGCCGAGGTTGGCGAGATCGTCTCCGAAGTTGGCCGTGGACTAATTGACCTTGGCCTTGAGCCCGGTGAGCGCGTCTCAATCCTCTGCGGAACGCGCCCGGAGTGGGTTTACAACTCGTTCGCGATCAGCGCCGCGGGAGGCGTTGTTGTGCCGATCTACCCAACCAACTCGCCGAAAGAGTGCGAATGGGTCGCGGGCAACTCTGAATCAACCGTAATCGTCGTTGAAGACGCCGAGCAGTACGCGAAGGTCGCCGAGGTTCGCGATCGGCTGCCGCAGCTGAAGACGATCATCGCGATCGAGCACAGCGACGGCACTCCTGACGCAATCTCGCTCGACGAGGTTCGTGAACGCGGCCGCGGCCGCGACAAGCAGGAGCTTGTTGCCCGCTACGAGGCCGTCAAGCCCGAAGACCCGTACACCTTCATCTACACCTCAGGAACGACCGGCCCGCCAAAGGGCTGCGTCCTCTCGCAGGCCAACTACCGCGCCGTGCTCGACATGACGGCCGAACGCGGCCTCTTTGGCGAGGGTGATGATGTTGTCTACCTCTTCCTCCCACTCGCCCATGCCTTCGCGATTCTCGTCGCGCTCGGCGCCGCCGACACCGGCACAGCAATCGCCTACTGGACCGGCGACACGACCAAGATCATCGCCGACATTGGCGAGGTCAAGCCGACCTTCCTGCCGTCAGTGCCACGGATCTTCGAGAAGCTCTACACAATGGTCGCCGGCAACGTTGACCCCGAAATGCTTGCCAAAGCGACCGAGGTTGGCGTTCAGGTGCGTGACCTTCAGATCACCGGCCAGCCGGTGCCGGAAGAGCTGCAGGCAGCATTCGACCAGTTCGATGAGAAGCTGTTCGTCAACGTCCGTGCCGCCTTCGGTGGCCAAGTTCGCGAAGCCGTAACCGGCGCTGCGCCAATCGCTCGTCAGATCCTCGAGTTCTTCTACGCGGCCGGCGTGCCGGTAATGGAGGGCTACGGGATGACCGAGACCGCGACCGTTGCGACTACCTCAACGCCCGAGGACCACCGCTTTGGCTCGGTCGGCCGCGCACTTCCTGGAGTTGAGATCAAGATTGCTGAAGAAGACGGCGAGATCCTGTTGAAGGGCGCCAACATCTTCGGCGGCTACTGGAAGAACGACGACGCCAGCTTCGGCGCCGTAATCGACGGTTGGCTACACACCGGCGACGTAGGCAAGGTTGACGAGGACGGCTATCTCTTCATCACCGGCCGCAAGAAGGACATCATCATCACGGCCGGCGGCAAGAACCTGACGCCAGCCAACCTGGAGAACGACATGAAGCAGACGCGCTTCGTTAGCCAAGCCGTGATGCACGGCGACCGTCGCCCCTACCCGGTGATGCTGATCACACTCGATGAAGAGCAGATCATTCCGTGGGCCACGGAGCAGGGCATCGATGACAACTCAATCGAAGCGCTTGCGACCAACCCGCAGGTGATTGAGATCATCCAAACTGAGCTGGACCGCGCCAACGACCACTACGCGCCGGTCGAGCAGGTCAAGAAGTTCTTCATCCTTGAGCACGACCTGACTCAGGAAACCGGAGAACTGACGCCAACGATGAAGGTCAAGCGGAACGTCGTCGAAGAGAAGTACGGCGACCGCTTCGACACACTGTACGAGGGCTAAAGAAGCCAAGCGCAACGCACGCGACCTCCGCGTCGTACCCTTATAACTATGCGCAGTGACCCCAGCGACACCGGCGGGCTGTTCGTCGGCCGGCGCCCCGGCACGCAGCCAGTTCACTACCGCGGCAAGCCGGTACTCGGCAACCCGCGCCAGCGTCGGCGTGACGCGCTGCTTGGCCACTGCGTTCTTGGCCTGATGATCCTGATCAACCTAACCTTCTGGGGCCCGATTGAAGCTGGTTGGCTTTGGATCGTCTCGCACATCCCGCTCCTCGTTGACCACATCTTCTTTGCGACCGTCGCGGCCTTCCTTGGCATCCTGCTGACGCTAATCGGCGGGCTGGTTATCTGCAAACAGCTCGACGCCGCTTGGATACTGATGCGCCGCGCCTCAGGCGTTGACCAACGCGACGGCGTGATCGGCCGCGTCTTCGCCTACACGGCGATGGTTGGCGTGACGCTGTTCGGACTCTGGCTGATCTTCGGCGGTGGCCTTGCCGCGAGCGGAACTGCGCCGTCAACCCCCTAATGGGCTTACTCGACCACTACAAGCAGTTTGAGGAGATGGACCCAGAGGAGGTCAGCGCTCGGCTAAAGAGCGAAGCCGACGAACGCCGCCGCAAGGCTTTGGCGACGGTCGAGAAGCTCGACCTCTCAGCGACAACCTGGCCTGAGTACCCGCCTTCGTCAGTCGTTGGTGCGATCACCTACATGGCCCAACGTGGCCTCCATAACTACATGGAACCGGCCGGCGAGCTACGCGCCGAGATCGCCCACCGCCACGGCCTGCCGGCCGAGCGGATTGTGCTTGGCGACGGCGCCTCGCAGCTGCTCATCAGCGCCGCCCAGAACCTGCTCCAGCCGGGTGATGAACTGATCACGCCGTGGCCTTCCTACCAGCTCTATCCGGTGATGGCTCGCGAGGCGGGCGCTGAGGTAGTCACGGTCGCTAGCCACTCGGCCAAAGCGATCCTCGCCGCAGTTACGAAGAAGACGCGGATCGTCGCCCTCTGTAACCCGAATGATCCAAGCGGCGAGCTGATCGGCGTCGACGAACTCTTCCAGCTGCTCGAGGCTCTGCCCGACCGAGTCGCCGTCGTGCTCGACGAGGCTCTGCGCGATTTTGTCTCAGCCGAGCCGCTCGATGCCACGATCGCGCTCGCCGAGCGCCACCCCAGACTGCTGATCTTCCGCAGCTTCTCGAAGGCCTGGGGGCTCGCGGGGCTGCGCTGCGGCTACGCGATCGGCGGCCCAGGAAGCGAGGCGCTGCTGAGCGCAATTGGGCCACCGCTCGGAATCGGCGAACTCACACAGGCAGGGGTGTTGGAGGCGCTGCGCCACGCCAGCGGGGTCGTTGCCGCACGCTCGGCGACCGTTGCAGAGCAGCGCGCACGGCTGCGCAACGAGCTGGCAGCGCTGCCGCTGGAGCTAGGCCCGCCGAGTGAAGCGAACCTGCTCTGGCTGGCAGCCGAAGGGATCGACGGCGCCGAACTAGCCGGCCGGCTCGCGCAGTCCGGCGTGATCGTGCGCGCTGGCGGCACGCTTGGCGACCCGCAACGGATCCGCGTCGCGATTCAGGACAGCGCCGCGAGTGATCGTCTGCTGCGTGCCCTGAGCGTCGCGCTCTAGCTGCGGCTTGCGGCTCGGCGCGGCGTTTGCGACTTCGCCGCCGTCGGCATGGCGATCTCATCGATCGTCTCGTCGGCTGATTGACGCAGCAGCGTGCTTGTTGTCTGTTCAAGAATCCGGCGCCAAGCGCGCGTCTTCTCCTGCTCGCGTGTGACGTGCTTGACGACCTTTTTGACGCGCGCCGCCGAGATCTCGATCCCGTGGCGACCGAAGATCTCCTTGTACTCCGCGTAATGCTCGGCGAGTTTCACAGTCACCGATTGGAAGCCGTGACGGGCGATCTCGATCCGCTTACTGAAATCCATGATTGAGGTCTGGAACATCAACATGTCGTCGGCCTCAGGCTCGATCAGGACAATGTCGACGTCGGGGTACTTCGTCTCCCACTGATCAACCATCTCGTGCAGGCGCTGATAGGCGAGCAGCTTGAAGGTCTGGTAGCCAATCTGAGCGATTCCCATGTCGCTGACATGGCTGGCGCGCTCGCCGAGTCCGTGGTCGGCCTCAGCCTCCTGATTGATGATCAGCGGTACGACCGGGTTGACGACGACAACCATCGTTGCCCCGGCAGCGACGGCGATGTCAACGTTGGTGGTCGAGATGATCCCTCCGTCAACGAGTTCGCGGCCCTTCACCTTGACCGGCTTAAAGACCATCGGCAGCGCAGCCGAGGCGCGCACAGCGCGCGAGATCGGCACGTCGTCCCAGCCCTCTTCGCCAAAGACAATCCGCTCGCAGGAATCAAGGTCGGTCGCGGTGAGGTAGAGCTCGCAGCCAAGGGCGCGGATGTCATCCGTTCGCTCGGGGTCGCTGAGAACTTCCTTCAGGTACTTCTCGAGCCCTGACCCGCTGTAGATGCCTGAGGGGAGATCTTCGCTGAGGCCGAGCAGCAGATCCATCGCTGAGATGTGGCGCAAGCGCGGCGCGACGTCGCGGGCTAGCCGTCCGAGGCGGAGCGGGAGAAGAGCAGCGGTTCGGGCGTACTCGAGCAAGTTCGGCCGCAGCATCGTGCCAGCCTGAATGTCGCGAAAAGATCCGACTTTTTGGCCGTTGACGACGCGCATCATCTCTTCGGGTGTGACGCCGTTGGCGGCCAGAGCGGCGACGAATGCCCCCGCGCTTGTGCCGACGTAGATGTCGAACTCGTTGACGTTGCGATTGACGGCCAGAAGGTCGAGCGCGCGCAGCGCGCCGATCTCATAAACAGCTCCCGTCATGCCACCGCCGCCAAGTACCAGCGCCGTTTTCTCGGGCCGCTTTTTGCCCCCACCGCTGCGCGGTTTGCGAGTCTTGCTGGAGAGCTTCACGACGTCTGCCATTAACTTCCATTCTAGGGGTAACGAACGATTTAGCGGCTTGTCATTAGCGCAGGAAACCTGCGCCCGCCAAGCTTTGCGCCCAGTACCGTTCCCCTGTGACGTGGATTAAGCGCTTTGCGCAGCTCTCGCTGCCGTAGCCTCAGCTGCCCCGGCGCCGCCGTGATGCGCAGCTACCTGAAGCGATTCGGGATCAGGCCCCAGATCAGCGACGGATCGGGCCTGTCCCGTGGGAACCGCACCTCCCCGCGCGAGCTCGTGGCGCTGCTGACTGCGATGCACGAGAGCCCTCAGCGCGCAGCATTCGAGGACTCACTCGCCGTTGCCGGCCGCAGCGGCACGCTGGCTGGGCGAATGAACAGCGTCTCGCCGGCCAGCGCCCGCAGCCTCCAGGACCGCGCCGTCAAGGCGATCGCCAACTTAAGCGGCTGACCGCAAAGGTCAGTCAGCGGCAAGTAGCGCCAGCAGTGCCGGCTCATCGAGCACCGCAACCTCCAGCCGCTCGGCCTTCTCAAGCTTCGAACCGGCGGACTCACCGGCGACCAAGTAATCGGTCTTCTTCGAAACTGAAGTTGTGACGCGGCCGCCGGCGGCGAGAATCTTTTCGCTGGCCTGCTCTCGCGTCAGCGTTGGCAGAGTTCCCGTCAGCACGAACGTCTTGTTGGCAAGGTGGCCTTCCCCCGGAGGCGGCCCCTCCTGCTCGAACTGCAGCCTTGCTGCTCGTAGCGCAGCGATCAACGAGCGCATTTGCTCGTCGGCCAGCTGAGTCGCGATTAGCTCACCGACGATTGGCCCAACGCCTGGCGTCTGCGAGATCTCCTCGATGTCGGCCGCTAGCAGCGCGTCGATCGTCCGCAGTCGCTGCGCGAGGCTGCGGCCGGTGACCTCGCCAACTCCTTCAATTCCAAGTGCGAATAGGACGCTGGCGAACGTGCGTGCCTTCGAAGCCTCGAGCGAATCAACAATTCCCTGCGCTGAGAGCTCACCCATGCCGTCAAGCTGCGCGAGCTCCGCGACGGTCAGCGAGTAGAGGTCGGCGGCGTTCTCAATCAGCCCCTGCGCTAGCAGCATTACGACGAGCTTCTCGCCGAGCCCGTCAACGTCCATCGCTCCTCTTGACACAAAGTGCGTCAGCAGAGCTTCGCGCCTGCCCCCGCAATCGCGGTTGGGGCATTTCGTGAAGACTGAGTTCTCGGGCTTGACGGTCACCGAGCCGCAGACCGGACACTTCTTCGGCGCGCTAACTGGGCCGCTG
>JBIHZY010000103.1:0-6716 GCA_044240185.1 Solirubrobacteraceae bacterium | reverse complement strand
AACGTCGCGCTGCGCTCAGCGCCGCTGAGCAGCCAGCTGCCGGCGCCGCCGGCTGGCGTGAAACCGAGCGCGCCAAGCAGTCCGGCGCTGGCCTCAGGCTGCTGCGCGTAGGCGCGAACGCCGGCGAAGCCGCGCAAAGCAAACTCGGCCGGAATCTCGCTTGACTCAGCGCTCAGTGGCGCGTCGTCGCTTGCGTCGATGACGAGCTGATGCGCCAGTCCTTCGGGGTCGCAGAAGGTCAGAACGTCGTTCTCGTGCAGGACCGACATTTCGGCATCACGCAGTCGCGCCTTCCAGAAGTCGAGCGCCTCGGCTGAGGCAACGCGCCAGATGATCGTGTGCACCATCCCCCCGCCCGGAAGCCCAGGTGCAGCACCTGGGTACTCAAAGAAGGTCAGCGCCGCGCCGGGGCTAGCGAGCTCGTCGGCGAAGTAGAGGTGGTAGGCCGACGGGTCGTCGAAGTTGACAGTCTGCTTGACCATCCTCAAACCCATCACGCCAGCGTAGAAATCGACGTTCGCCTGCGCGTCACCTGTGATTGCAGTGATGTGGTGGATCCCTTCTAGCGCCATCTAACGAGCCTAGCGAGACAGGCCGAGATGCGGTTTCTGATCACGGCAGCGGCGTGGGCCACTGCTACCGTAAGGGAGTCTTCAGTGACGCTTAAATCGTGCCTAGCTCAAGCTCATCAGCAACGTTAGATCGCAAGCTCTCCGGCCGTGAGGTCCTCGCTTGGCGAGGGATGCTGAGGGCTCACGCCGCCGTCACCAAGCAGCTCGACGCTGAGATGTTAAGCGCGCACGGAATCTCGCTCAGCTCGTACGAAGTTCTGCTCCACCTTGACGGCGCCGAGGGCGGCCATCTGCGGATGTCCGAGCTAGCTGAGCTGGCCGTGCTCAGCCGTAGCGGCCTGACGCGGCTTGTCGATAGGTTGGCGCGCGAAGAGCTGCTCGTTCGCGAATCCTGCCCGAGCGACGCGCGCGGCTCGTTCGCGCGGCTAACGGTGACAGGGCGCGAGCGGCTGGCGGAAGCCCGACCAACTCACCTCGAAGGGGTCCGTCGCGTATTCCTTGGCCACTTGAGTAGCGCCGAGCAGGAAGCCCTTGCTGTCTGCTGGAGCAAGCTTCTGCCGGCCAGCGAAGTCGAAGTCGACTGCCCCACTTCCAAGTCGGCCGCATGAGCAGCTTCGGCCTCTTCATCCTCTGCCTGCTGGTGCCTCTTGGCTTCGGCATGTGGGCTCAGCACAAGGTCAAGAGCACCTTCCGTCGCTACGCAGAGCTTCCCGAGGACAGCGGTATGAACGGCGCTCAGATTGCCGAACGGATTCTGATCGCCAATGGGCTTACCGATGTTCCAGTGCGGTCAGTTCCCGGCTGGTTCACCGACCATTACGACCCGCGGACGCGCAGCATTCACCTTTCTGAACCGGTCTTCGGCGGCACCTCGATCAGCTCGACGGCGGTCGCCGCACATGAAGTTGGCCACGCGATTCAGCACGCCAAGGCTTACACGCCGATGACAATCCGCTCTGCTCTATGGCCGGTTACCGCCTTCGCCTCGAGCACCTGGATGATCCTGCTCTTCGGCGGCGCGATTCTCGGCTTCCTCGGCCTGGTCTACGTCGCGATCGCGCTTTACGCCGCGGTCGTCATCTTCCAGTTCGTGACGCTCCCGGTCGAGTTCGACGCGTCGCGCCGCGCGGCCGTCCAGCTCAAAGCGCTGGGGATCGCGAATGCCGACGAAAGCGAAGGGGTTAGCCGAGTGCTGCGGGCTGCTGCGATGACCTACGTCGCCGGTGCGCTTGCCGCGCTTTCGCAGCTGATCTATTTCGCCACCGTCTTCCTCGGTAATCGCCAATAACGCCAGCGCCGTAGGATCGCTGTTCGTAGATGGCGTCAGCGCTTGAGATTCTCGCTTCCGACTCCGGTTCGCTCGCGCGCGCTGGCACGCTGCGCACCGCCCACGGCGATATCCGCACTCCGGCCTTCGTTCCGCTCGCTACCAAAGGCAGCGTTCGTGGATTGCTGCCCGCTGAGGTTTCCGAGCTCGGATACGACATCGTGCTCGGCAACACCTTCCACCTACACCTCAACCCCGGTGACGAGCGGATCGCGGCGCTCGGCGGCCTCCATCAGTTCATGCGCTGGGACGGGCCGATCATCACCGACTCTGGCGGCTTTCAAGTCTTCTCGATGGGTCACGGCACGGTTGCCGATGAGATCAAGGGCCGCGCACCGACCGGGCCCGACCGCGCTGGCAAGGTGCTCGGAATCGAGGAGGACGGTGTCCGCTACCGCTCTTACGTAGACGGCTCGACTCGTTTCATGGGTCCGGAGGATTCAATGCGGATCCAGTCCAACCTCGGTTCTGACATCGCGCTTGTCTTCGATGAATGCACGCCGTTCAACGTCGAGCGCGAATACACGGCCCGCTCGACCGAGCGCTCGCACCGCTGGCTCGATCGCTGCCTTAGCTGGCACGCTGAGAACGGCCCGGCCGATCAGCTCGTCTACGGAATCGTTCAGGGCGGCGTTTACGAAGACCTGCGCCGCGAGTCAACCGAGCAGATCGCCGCCCGCGCCTGTGACGGGATCGCGATCGGCGGCTCGCTTGGCGAACACAAGCAGCAGATGTATGAGGTAGTTGGTTGGGCCACCGACACGCTCGCGAAGGCCGGTGATCTCCGCCCACGCCACCTGCTTGGGATCGGTGAGGTTGACGACCTAATCCGTGGCGTCGAGATGGGGATCGACACTTTTGACTGCGTGATGCCTACGCGGCTCGGCCGCCACGGCGTGGCGCTGGTGCCCGACCCCGAGCACCGCTGGCGCGTAGACCTAACGACGGCGAAGTGGTCGGACAGCGATGAGCCGCTGATGGAGGGCTGCCCGTGCCCAGCATGCGAGGTCGGCTACAGCCGCGGTTATCTGCGCTACATGACGAAGGCCCGCGAGCTGACGGCGATGCGGCTGCTGACGGTTCACAACCTGGCCTTCCTCGCGCGCGTGGTCGAGCGGCTGCGGGCGGCAATCCTCGCTGGTGACCTGGCCACCGTTGCGGCCGAGCTGCGCGCTGGCCAAGCGCCTTAGCGGCGCTACTTCGTGTTCTGGCGGATGAGCTGCTGCATCTGCGCCGCGGTCTGGTCAACCTGCTGATAGACGACCTGGCGAAGGCGCACGCTGCCGCTTGAGCTGGTTTCGGTGATGTAGACGAACGCTGCCGCACCGACGGCGAGAGCGAGCAGAAGCACGATCGTTGGCGCAACCCAGCCGCGTTTGCGCCGTGGCTGCTCAGCGACCGCCGCTGCTGGCGCTGCGCGCTGCGCCGGCTGGCGTGGCTCGCGGCGCTGAACCGTTGTCGCTGGCTGGTCGCCGGTCGCTTGAGAGACTGTCGTCGCCGCAGTGCGAGGGGTGCTGACGGACGTGGCAGCAGTTGCCGGGGCTACTCCGCGGGCGCCATCTGCGAGCGCTAGCCGCAGCTCCTCGGCGGTCTCGTAGCGCGCCTCCGGTTCCAGCTCTAGGGCGCGATCAACGGCCGCCGCAAGTTCAGCGCTGACGTCGGGGTTGAGGTCGCTGAGTAGTGGTGGTGCTTCTCGCTGCTGCTTCAAAGCGAGCTCGGTGATCGACTGCGCCTCGTAGGGCAGGCGGCCGGAAAGGAACTGGTAACAGACGACGCCGAGCGCGTAAATGTCGGAGCGCGGGTTGGAGCCGTGGCCGCTGGCCTGCTCAGGCGAGAGGTAGGCGGCGGTCCCGAGCACCGAGCCAACCTGCGTGATCGACGACTCTTCGCTTAGCGCCTTGGCGATCCCGAAGTCGGCCAGCTTTACTACGCCGTCGCGCGAGCGCAGCAGGTTGCCAGGTTTGACGTCGCGGTGGATCACGCCGCTGCGGTGGGCATAGTCGAGGCCGCGGCAAGCCTGCGAGAGAATCCCGACCGCTTCGGGCACGTCCAGCATCCCTTCAGAGGCCAGAATTTCAGCGCCCGAGTTGCCTTCGACGTACTCCATAACGATGTACTGGCGGCCACTCTCCTCATCGAGCCCGAAGTCGTAAACCTGGACGATGTTGGGGTGCACGAGTCTCGCCGCCGAAAGCGCCTCACGGCGGAAACGGGTTACGAACTGCTGATCGTCGGCAAGGTGCTCGGCGAGCAACTTGATCGCGACCTGGCGCTCGAGCCGACGATCCATCGCCAGCAGCACGGTTGACATTCCGCCGCTGCCGAGCCGTTCGCCCAGCTCATAACGCCCCGCCAATGTTCGTTCTGTCATCTAGCTCGGTCGCCTTAGCCGTTGGGCGTGATGCCGCCGTTGTCAGGCGGCACCGTTGGTGTCGTGGTTGTTGTTGTCGGCGTCGTCGTGGTCGTTGGCGTCGTCGTTGTTGTCGGCGTCGTAGTCGTTGTTGTCGGCGTTGTCGTGCTCGTCGTCGTCGGCGTCGTGATCGGCTTCGGCTTCGTTTCGAGGCACTGGACGGGGACGCTCGTCGCGAGCCGCTCTAGCCCATTGGAGATCCGCGCACGCAGCTCGCTATTGACGCTCGCCGGAAGCTGGCTGAACTCGTTCTGAGCATCGGAGAGCGCTGAGGCTGCTGCTTCGCAGTCGCCGGCGGCGGTCGCGTCGGCGACCTGACCGATCGACTGATCGAGCGCCGAGGCGTTGGATGACGGAATCAGATCGGCGCCACTACCGCAGCCTGAGATCGCAGCAGAAGAGAGCAATATGCAGCCGATAATTGCGATTCGAGTGGAATTCATCCCTATTGACCGTACCGGAGCCTGTCGGCCAGTGAGTCAGGTAACCGCGCTGCACGGATCGCTGCTGCTGCTCCGGCGATGTCGTACTCGGTTCGCTGCCAAGTCACGATCGAACTCTCGGTGTCAAGCAGCAGCCACGCTGCGCGCGGGTCTCCATCGCGGGGCTGCCCGACGCTGCCGGGGTTGAGCAGCCAGCGGTCGCTGCTGGCGTCAACGCTGTCACCGATCCGCCGCGCGTCGCCGGTCGCCAGTTCCGTTTCGGTGCGGTGGAAGGCGAGCGCCACGTGGCTATGGCCGATCAGGCCGATTCGTGTGCGCATCGTGTCGAAGCAGAGGTCGGCTAGCAGCGTGCTGATCACGTACTCCCAGACAGGGTCGCGCGGGCTGCCGTGGAAGAGGCCGACCTCCTCAGCGGTCGCCTTCGACGAGAGCGTTGAGAGCCACTTGAGCTCCGAGTCACCGATCACGTCGAGCGTCCAGCGGGCTGCCAGTGCGGCGCCGCGTGAGAAGTCATCGAGCCTTAGTTCTCCGGTCACAGCAAGGTCATGGTTACCGGCGAGGCAGACTGAAGCATGCTCGCGCACTAGCTGAACGCAGTCATTTGGGTCAGCGCCGTAGCCGACGAGGTCGCCAAGGCACCAGAGTTCGTCGGCGTCAATCGCGTCGACAGCCGAAAGCACGGCCTCTAAGGCCTGCCGGTTGGCGTGTATGTCGGAGATGACGGCTATTCGCATCGCAATAAAAGTTCACTTCGACGGTAGCGTGATGGGTGTGCGGTTCATTCGCCACAGCGCCCTTTTCGCCGTCATCGTCGCGCTGCTCGTCGCCGAGCTGCTGGTTTTGGTGATGACGCCGCGCAGCGGGTTGATCACGCCACTGCCGGTCGACGCTTCGCAGTGGTTCACGCCAGCGCAGCTCAGTCGAGCCGCAGCATTCAACGGTTTGCAGCTTTGGCTGGGGATTGCGGCGCTGCTGGCGAAGGCTGCCGTGCTGGCGCTGATCGTGATTCGCGCCCCAGCACGGCTGCGAGGCCCGTATCGCCATCCGATCATCGTTTCGGGCCTCGTTGGCGCAGCAATATCGATCACCGTCGTGGTTGCGCTACTGCCACTGAGCGCGCTGATGCGAGTTCGTTCGATCGAGTACGGCCTGACGACCAGCAGCTGGGGCGAGTGGGCTTGGGACGTCGCCCGTGGCGCCGGGATCGCGGCGCTAATTGCGGCCGCGGGAACGGTCGTCGCGATCGCCTTGATCCGCAAGATGCCGCGCCGCTGGTGGGTTCCGGCGGCTGCGCTGATCGTGCTCGGCGGCGTGCTGATGACCTTCGCCGGCCCGCTTGTGATCGATCCGATCTTCAACCGCTTCACTCCACTGACGGCTGGCCCAGCGCGCAGCTCGGTCGTCGAGCTGGCGAACCGCGCGGGAGTGAAGGTCGGCTCGGTTTACGTGATCGACGCCAGCCGCCGAACGACCGCTGCCAACGCCTACGTGACTGGAATCGGTTCGTCTAAACGCGTCGTGATCTACGACACGCTTCTCAGCAAGTTTCCGCCGGCCGAGGCACGGTTCGTTGTGGCCCACGAGCTTGCACACGTTCACTACCGCGAAATCTTTCACGGCCTGATCTTCCTGCTGATTGTCGCTCCGTTCGGTGCTTGGGCTGCGGCCCGCTGCCTGCGGCTCTGGGGGCCGCGCGATGGGCTTCCGGCCGGGCCTTCGAGCGTCCCCGCACTAACCGCGGCCGTGATCCTTATCGTCTTCTCAATCACATTGATTTCAAACCAGCTTTCGCGCTCAGTTGAAGCCCGCGCCGACGTCTACGCGCTAACGCTTACCGGTGATGCACCGACCTTCATCGCTCAGCAGCGCAGAATCTCGGTCCAGAACCTTGGTGACCCTGACCCGCCGGCCCTCGCGCACTGGCTCTTTGGCACGCACCCAACGACTGTTGAGCGGATCGGCAT
>JBIHZY010000102.1:0-6805 GCA_044240185.1 Solirubrobacteraceae bacterium | reverse complement strand
TCAATGAAACCTCGCGTAGCGCTGGCTCACTCTTACCGGGGTAGCTGTAGGAGAAGCGATCGAAGATCAGCGCGCTCATCGCCGCCTCGCCCGCTCGCCGATGATTGGTGCGGCGAGCGCCGTCAAAACAATCAGCGCCGCGTAGAGAAGTTCCGTCAGGCCGCCCGCGATCGTTATTCGCGGGTAGGGCTCGAACTGGGCGAGCCCGAAGACGACTCCAACGACGAGCAACGCCAACAGCCCAAGCGCCGAAGCCAAGACCGCGCGGTCGGCGCGCGAGTAGGGCAGAATGTCGCCGCGCGGCGGTGCAACGCGCGTCGCGTAGCCACGCAGCTCGAGCGTCGCCGCGACGTCGACGGCGCGGTCGAGCGCGCCGGTAGCGACCGAGCCAACCATCAGTAGCTGCGCGCGCCGCCCGCTACCGCCACCGTCTGGCCGGCAGCGCCGCGCCTGATCCATCCGCCGCGCGTCACGCGTGAGAACGCCGATCATCCGTGTTGCCAGCGCCGCCGTTAGAGCTGAGCGAAATGCCGAACGGCGCATCCGCCGCAGCACGTCGTCGGGGTCAACGATCGCGACCAGCAGCGCACTGGCGGCGATGATCACGACAACGCGCAGCGCGAGCAGCAGGCCGTAGACGAACGCTTCGCCGGTCACGTCAACTTGGCCGAAGAGTGGCAGCCCACCGAAGCGCCAGAGCACGGTCACGCCCTCGCGCACCAACAGCGCATTGATTACGGCCAGCATCAGCGCCAGTGGGATCGCGAAGCGAACTGCGCCGCGCAGTTGCTGCTGGAGGCCGCTTAGCCGAGCCGCGCCGAAGGTCGCGGCGGCAACCGCGAGCAGGATCAGCGGGTGCGTGAAGGCCAAGGCCAGAGCAATCAGTGAGAGTCCGTAGAGCGCTGAAACCGAAGAGCGCGCGCGCAGCAGAACTGTGCTGCCAGAGGCCGCGGTCACTTCGTGCCGCCCCTCAGCGGAAGGCTCAGCGCGGCCGCCGAGCTTGGGTCCAGAGCGACCGCATAGTGACGCGCCAGCTGCTGCTCATTAAATGCTGCCGCCGCCGCCGCAATGCCGCTGTCGTCGGTACCAGTGATCGCCCAAACCGGCGGCTGCTCGCCAAGCGCGGTCGCTGCCACCAGCCCACCGCCGGCGCCGAGCGAGCGAACGGTTCTACCTGCGGCGTTAAGAAGATCGATCTGCGCGCCGTTCGATCTTGGCTGCGCGTAGACGCCGCTGAGAGCCGGTCCGCTTTCGAGCTGGCGCAGTGCTTCGTCCTCTCGCAGCGCGACCCACTGGCCGACGATCACGCGCAGCGTCTCTTCTGTGATCGAGGCGCGGAAGAGGCCGGTTGCGACCGGAACACCAAGTGCAGCCAATGCCTTTGAAACTTGATCGCAGGGCGCCGACTCAATCTCAACGCACTCAACCCGGACCGGCAGTCGCTTCTCGGTGCCGGGGCCATGCAAGAACGGTTCAGGAAAAGAGCCAACGACCGCAGCGACGTGCTCGGACGCGCTCCAGTCGCGCCAATCCCACCAGATTCGATCGCCGTCGCGGACCTTCGTTGAGGCCGCCCCGAGCGGCGCTTCGCTTCCGTTGACGAAGTAGAACCAGTCGACAGAGCGGCCGCCTGACTGCCCGCCGCTGACGCCATTTACGGAGTCGACGAAGCCGCCAGCGTAACTCGTCTTGGTCTTCGTGTTGGCGCTGAGCAGGCGCATCACTGTCTCC
Organism: Solirubrobacteraceae bacterium; assembly: GCA_044240185.1. Taxonomy (GTDB): domain Bacteria; phylum Actinomycetota; class Thermoleophilia; order Solirubrobacterales; family Solirubrobacteraceae; genus F1-60-MAGs163. The sequence continues at coordinate 5,074 of JBIHZY010000102.1, read as the reverse complement.
GACTCAGGCAGCCCGGTCAGCGAGCGCTGCAGAACCTCAACGCGGCCAAAGTCGCGGCTGACCGTCAGCTGGACGCTGCCGTCGCCCGGGCCCACGCCAGCGCCGCAGCCGCTGGCCAACGCCGCAAGCAGCGACGCGGCCAGCACTGCAACGTGGAGGCGATTCATTTGACTAGCGCAGAACTACCGATTCGATGTTCGACCGGATTGCGCCGCGCTTTGTGGCGCCGAGAATTCGCTTCGTGCCGCTCCGGAGCGTCAACCGTGCGACGCCGTTGGCGCCGGTCGTTGCGCCGCCTACCCGGGCGCCCGCGACTGCCTTTCCGGTTGTTCCGCTGGTAACGCGAACGTTAAAGGCGCGGCCTTTGCGGGCAGCACTCGGAGCATCAAGCCGCAGCGCAGGCACTCCATACTCCGCGATAGCCCAAAGCACCTTGTCGCCCTTCTTAAGTGTGGCGGCGCAGGCGCCGACCTCGCCAGGCTTGAAGTTCACCCAATACTGCCAGTAGTCGTCCCCGCTTGGACCTTCGCCGCCAACGCTACCGACAACAAAATCTGTGAACGACTCGTACCACTCCAAGCCAATCGGACCCAGCCTGTCACCGAGCGGCATCTCGGAGGCAGCCAGCAGCGCGCGAGTTGGTGTGGCTGCCGCGCCACCGCTGCCGCCGTTCGAGGCGACGTCGCACGAGTGCGACGAGCGATCCTCGCCAATGTTCGAAGTCAACTTCCCAGCACTAGCGGAAACGTTGCCTTCGAATAGCGTCGCCTTCGCGCCTTCAACGCGGACGTTGACCTTCGTCGCTGCCACGGCCGAAGCCGAGAGAGCCATTACAAATACAGCAGCGAGCGCAAGCACTCGCAAGAGCGAACTTTTAATCATGGAGCAACCCCTTTCCTCGAGGGTTTATGTGCTTTTTGGCCGGAGGCAGGTTTCCTGGCTCCCGGGCCTGTCACTCCCACGCCTTCCCAGATAGCTGTCGCTATCCAGTGGCTGCGCTCTCACGCTGTGGACGACTCTTGCCCGGTCACAGTGGCGGGTCCGCGCCGGATTCTCACCGGACTTCCCATTCACCACCGACCCTTATGGCGCAGAGTCTACACGGTCGCTAGGCTCGACATCAATGACCGTCAATTTGACAAAGATCTACACCCGCCTCGGCGACGATGGCGAAACTCATTTGGGCGACATGAGCCGCGTGCCGAAGGTCGACGCGCGGATCGAGGCATACGGAACCGTGGACGAACTGAACGCCCAGATCGGCGTCGCCGTGACGACTGCCGGCATGCCTGAGCAGTACGTCGCTTGGCTCCGTCACATCCAGAATGACCTCTTTGACGTCGGCGCCGATCTCTCCGTTCCGGAGACGACGGCCAAAGATGGTGAAGCGCCGAAGGAGCGCCTGCGCGTGCTGGCGGAGCAGGTCACTTGGGTCGAGGAGCGCTGCGACGAGGTCAACGACACGCTCGAACCGCTGAAGTCGTTCGTGCTCCCCGGAGGGACGGCGGCCGCAGCCCAGCTCCACGTTTGCCGCACCGTCTGCCGCCGCGCCGAGCGGCGCACACTGCTCGTCGATGATTTCAACCCGCAGGTGATTCATTACCTCAACCGCTGCTCCGACCTGCTCTTCATTCTCAGCCGCGGCGCGAATGCTGGCGAGGAGCCACTCTGGGAACCAGGCCGCTTCCGCTAACCAAGCGACTTGCACATTAGTCGCAACGGTTCGCTAGGTAAAAAGATCGTGAACGACTGCCTAATCAGTCGCGTTCGCTGATAAGTCTGCCAGCGATGACCACTGAAGCCGTTTCCCTCGGCCACGCAATTGACGACGCGAAGATGTCGAAGCGCCATAAGCGCTTCTGGCTGCTCGCCGCGCTCGGCGTCATGCTCGACGGCTTCGACTTCTTCGTCATCGGGATCGTAAACCCGCTGCTCAAAGAGCAGTACAACCTCAGCGCCACGACGCTCGGCTTCGTATCAGCGGCGGCGATCGTCGGCGCGATCTTCGGCGCCGGCCTGCTCGGCCCGCTCGCCGACAAGATCGGCCGCCGGCGAATCTTCATCTTCGACCTCTGGCTGTTCGTGATCTTCTCGATCGCCTGCGCCTTTGCACCTTCGATTGAGCTACTGATCTTCTTCCGCTTCATGGTCGGCATCGCGATCGGTCTCGATTACCCGATCGCCGCCAGCTACCTCGCTGAGATCCTGCCTAAGAAGGCTCGTGGCCGCTGGCTCGTCGGCGCCTTCAGCCTGCAGGCCGTGGGCATTCTGCTGGCGGCAATCGTCGGGCTCGTGATCCTGCTGATCGTCGCGACTAAAGTCGGCGCCAACGCAACCGACGCCCAGATCAACATCGCTTGGAGGCTGATGCTCGGCTTCGGCGCGATCCCTGCTCTGGTGATCATCTTCGTCCGCCGCAAGACGCCCGAGAGCCCACGCTGGCTTGCTCAGAACGGCCGCGAGGAGGAGGCGATTGCAGTCACCGAAGCACTGACGGAGACGAAGGTCAAGATCACAGAGAAGGACCGCGAGAAGGCAATTGATCCCGGCGAAGGAATTAAGGCGCTGTTCCAGCCTGCGCTCTTTAAGAAGAATATGATCCGCCGCACGATCTTCACCGCCGTGCCGTGGTTCCTGATGGATATCGCGACTTACGGCGTCGGCATCTTCACTCCCACGCTGCTGGCCGCGATCGCAGTCAAAGGCGCCAACAGCAACTTCCTGACCGACGACATCACGGCGACGGCGGGAACCGCGATGCTCGACATCTTCCTGCCGCTCGGCTTCCTGGCCGCAATCCTGCTCGTCGATCGCGTCGGCCGCGTGCCATTGCAGATGTTCGGCTTCGCGATGATGACGATTGCGCTCTTGATCTTGGCCTTCGCTGAAGGCATTAGCGGCGGCCCCGAAGAGCACCTGCCACTGGTGCTGGTCGGCTTCGCGATCTTCAACTTCTTCATGAACGCAGGCCCGAACTCGACGACTTACGCGCTGCCAGCAGAGGTCTTCCCATCTGAGATCCGCGCCGCAGGTCACGGCTTTGCTGCAGCCTGCGCCAAGCTCGGCGCGGCGGTCGGCGTCTTCTTCTTCCCGATCCTGCTCGCTTCAATCGGCACTAGTGCGCTGCTCTACGGCGTCGCAGCGACGACGGTGCTGGCGCTCGTAATTACACGCGTCTTCCGAATCGAGACGACCGGCAAGTCGTTCGACGAGATCTCAGGCCGCAAGCTGGGCGAAATTTCGCCGCGCACTGTTCCGTATTAGGAATTCGCCGAAGAAGTACCGCCAAGGGGATTCGAACCCCTGTTTCCGCCGTGAGAGGGCGGCGTCCTAGTCCCCTGGACGATGGCGGCTTGCGAGGCGCAGAATAGCAATCTGCGCGGTGCTATTGTCGCCGTCAGCTACGCGGATGTGGCGGAATTGGTAGACGCGCACGGTTCAGGTCCGTGTGGAGGCAACTCTGTGGAGGTTCGAGTCCTCTCATCCGCATCTACCCAGTTAGGATGAAGTAGTGGAAATCCTCGTGCTTTCAGATGGTGGAGCTCTCGTCAACGCGACGGTCAAGAAGCTCCGCGCCGATGGCATCGAGCCGATCGTGCTGCGCGACCCCAACGACAAGGCAATCCAGCGAGCCTTGGAGACGCCGGTCGAGCGCGTCGCCGTGGTCGCACGTGACGACATTGTCGCGCTGCGCTTAGCACTCGTCGTCGAGCACTTCAGGCCAGGGATTGAACTCGTCGTCACAGTCTTCGACCGCACTATCGCCGGCGAGCTACAGCGCTCGGTTCCGCGCTGCCGCGTCGTCTCGCTGGCCGACATTGCCGCGCCGTCGCTGGCGGCGCCCTGCATCGCTGCAGCGGCCCCGAAGCGAGTCGGCCTCGATCTATTAGGTCAACTCGGAGGGATCCTCAACCCAACCTACGCCGGAGCCCGGATCTTGATCATTGGCCTGTTCGGCCTCTTGAGCGTCTTTCTGCTCGACGCCATTTTGCTTGTCGCCGTCTTGAAACTGCCGCTGGTCGATGCGATCTATGGCTCCGCACGCACAATCACAACGGTCGCCTCTGAACCCGAAATGGCGGACGGCCCGGACTGGCTGAAGCTCTTTTCAGCGCTGACGATGCTGCTGACGATTGCCTTCGCAGCGATGTTCACTGCCGGCCTTGTGCAGCGGCTAATCGACCCGCGGCTGACGACAATCATTGGCCGGCGGTCGATTCCAATGCACGGCCACGTGATCGTGATCGGCCTCGGCCAGGTAGGCCTACGACTCTGTTCGCTGCTGCGTGACAGTGGCATCGCAGCGGTTGCGGTTGAGGTCGATGAAGACGCACCCAACGTCAGGCTCGCGCGGGGTTATGAAATACCGGTCGTGATTGGCCATGGTGAGGATCGCGAAATCCTCAATCGAGTCCATGTTGATCGTGCGAGGGCGCTTGCTGCCGTGACTTCAAGCGACCTAATCAATGTCGAAGTTGCGGTCGCCGCGCGCGCCGCGCGCGACTCGCTCGAAATTGTTGTGCGCGTGCGAGAGGGCGACATTGCCGACGAGACCCAAACGTTGGTGGGGCTCGGCCACATGAGAGACATCGACGAGATCGCCGGAGTTTCTTTGGCCGGCGTCCTCTCTTCCCAATAATTGTTGGCGCCAGAACCGGGGCCGTCCCGTCCCGCAATTAGTAGTATTGAGAGATGCGAGAGATGCGACGTGCCCGTGCCCTCGTAGTTCTTCCCGTGCTGATGGCTGCAACCGCGGCCGCAGTACCGAGCGTCGCGAGCGCTCAGGCGACACCACCTCTTCCGAAGATCGTCAAGCCTGCGCTCCCTGCTGGCACGGTCACGAGGACCTACAAGGTGCCGCTCACAATCAAGCCGGGCCAGAACCTCAATCTTTACGACACCATCAAGGCCAACCAGCGCCCCGACCAAGCGGGCTGGATCGTTGGCTTCCGGCCGGATCTCAAGTTCGCCGACGGCAGCACGCCTCCGGTCGACCAGATCCACCTCCATCACCTCGTGATGCTGCTCAACAACGACATCATTGTCGCTTCCGGAGAAGAGAAGACGCATGTCA
>JBIHZY010000101.1:0-6836 GCA_044240185.1 Solirubrobacteraceae bacterium | reverse complement strand
CCGCCTTCGCAGTACATGCAGATGCAGCCGCCGCGGCTGAGAATCGAATCGACGACTTGGAATGACTGCTCGTCACGGACGCCTCGGCGGACCGGAAAGACGCCGCCGGTCTTGTAAACCCAACTCATCAAGCCGTGGTAGAGCTGCGACTTGGCCATGAACTGCAGCTTGCGGCGCGTGAAAGCGCCGACGAAGAAGTGATCAATGTTTGAGAAATGGTTCGGCGCGAAGATCACCGGCCCGCTCGTTGGCACGCGGCGCGAGTTGACGCTGCGCGCTCGGTAGGGAACCCAAACGAGCGTTGAGAGCAGCAGCCGGACGACGTCGTAGATCGGCCCTGGCTTGTGCGTCATCGGCCAGTCGTAATACTTCTGGAGCTGCTCGAGCGGACGTTCGTCCTTGTAGACCTGCTCCTTGATCGGAACGAGCTTTTCGTCCTCGGCTGATGTCTTCTGCTCCCCCATTGGCCGAATTAACCCCGCTCCGCTCCTGCGGTTACGCGCCCGCCCAATCGCGTGATCGTTCAACGGCGCGGTGCCATTCGCCGAGCAGCCGCTCGCGCTCGTCGGCAGCCATCTGCGGCTCGTACCGCACGCGCTCGCGCCAGCGCGCGGCGGCATCGCTCTCGGTGAATAGCCCCGCCCCTACGCCGGCCATCATCGCCGCGCCGAGCGCCGTCGTCTCAGAGATCTCAGGCACGATCACTGGGACGCCAAGCACGTCGGCCTGAAACTTCATCAGCCAGCCATTGGCGGTCGCGCCGCCGTCGGCCTTGAGCGAACTGATCGGCCTGCCGCCCGCCGCCTCGATCGCCCGCACCGCATCTACCGACTGGTAGGCGATCGCCTCGAGCGTGGCGCGCGCGATCTCGGCGCGGCCGCTGCCGCGTGTCAGGCCAACGATCGTTCCGCGCGCGTATGGATCCCAATACGGCGAGCCAAGGCCGGTCAATGCGGGGACGAAGTAGACGCCTTGATTGTCGCTCAGCGATGCCGCCAAAGCCTCGGTCTCAGCCGCCTCTTCGATTATCCCGAGCCCGTCGCGCAGCCATTGCACGCCGGCACCGGTGACGAAGATCGCCGCTTCGATCGCGTAAACGATCTTGTCGCCAATCCCCCACGCGACTGTGCTGAGCAGGCCGGGCTGCGGCTGCGGTGCTTCGGTGCCGGCGTTGACTAGAACGAATGAGCCGGTGCCGTAAGTGTTCTTGCCTTCGCCGGGCTGGAAGGCGGCCTGGCCGTAGAGCGCGGCCTGCTGGTCGCCTGCGATGCCGGCTAGTGGCGTGCCGCCGTAACCGGGCAGCGCGTCATCGAGAAGCTTCCCGAACTCGCCGATCGAGGGGCGGATCTCCGGCAGCGCAGCGATCGGCACGCCGAGCAGCTCGCAAAGCTCGGTCGACCAGCCACGCTCGTGCAGGTCGTAACAGAGCGTGCGCGACGCGTTCGACGGGTCTGTCACGTGCTCGCCGGTGAGCTTGAACGCCAGCCACGAATCAACCGTGCCGAAGACGGCCGTCCCCTGCTTCACGCGCGCCGCGAGCCCGTCAACGTTGGCCAGCAGCCATTCGATCTTCGTCGCCGAGAAATACGGGTCGAGCACGAGGCCGGTGCGCTCGCGTACGAGCGGCTCAATCCCTTCGCTGCGCAGCTCGTCGCAGCGCTCGGCCGTGCGGCGGTCTTGCCAGACGAGCGCGCGGTGGAGCGGCTCGCCGGTAGCCGGGTCCCAAACGCAGACCGTCTCACGCTGGTTACTAATTCCAACCGCCGCCAGACCGCCGGGCGCAACGCCTGCCGCCTCGAGCGCCTCAAGCGCAACGGCGCGAGTAACGCTCCAGATCTCAGCCGCGTCGTGCTCAACCCAGCCGGGCTGGGGAAAATGCTGCTCAAACTCGCTGTAGGCGCGGCCGAGCAGCTCCATTTCGGCGTCGAAGACGAGGCAAGTGGTTCCGGTCGTTCCTTGATCGATCGCGAGGATCATTGGGCGAACCTACCCCCGCAGCCGCCGTGAGAACCAAACGGCGATGAAGTCGAGTAGCTGACGGAAACGGTGAGCGAAGCCGCGCCAGCTGCGGCCGGTAGCGCGATGCTCAAGGTCAACTTCGACTTCGACCACGCTGAAGCCGGCGCGCGTGGCGTCAACCGTCATCCCGATCTCCATCCCGAAGCGGGGCGCGAACGGCAGCACCTGCGCCAACGCCTCGGCGCGGATTGCCCGCTGACCAGAGATCGGCGCCGCCAACTCAAGCCCAACCAGATTGTTGATCGCCCAGCGGGCAAAGCCAACGGCGAAACCGAAGCCTCCGCCGACCTTGCGTGCAAAGCGAGCGACGGCCACATCCCCCTCGCCACGCTCTACAGCTTCAAGCAAAACACCAAGCGCGGCGGCGCTGCCGGCGAGGTCGCCGTCACAGAGCAGCACGAGCTCCGGCTCAGTCAGCAGCGCAGCCCGCGCGCCCAAAGTCGCCGCCCCACCCTTGCCGATCAGCTTGCCGCTGCTGACGACCTCGGCCCCGGCCTGCGCAGCGCGCGCGGCCGTATCGTCGCTCGATCCATCGTCCGCAACGAAGACCTTTGCGCCCGGAAACGCCGCCGTCAGCGCAGTGACCGTGTCGGCGATTCGATCGCCCTCGTTGTACGCAGCGATGACAACCGCTAGCCGGGTTCGTTCCATCTAGCGAACTATCGTGGCAGACTGCCCCTCTAGCAATCCTTCAAGGAGACAGATCGATGCCCGACGTCGAAGCTCACATCACCGGAACTGTTTGGAAGATCGAGTGCAAGCCAGGCGACGCAATCGCCGAAGGCGACACGGTCGCGATCCTCGAATCGATGAAGATGGAGATGCCGGTCGAAGCTGAGGACGCAGGCACGGTCAAAGAGATTCTTTGCGAAGAAGGCCAGGCAGTCAACGAAGGCGACGTGCTCGTCGTCCTCGAATAGGCGCCGGCAAGAGAACGCAATGGCCGGAACAGTTACAAGCGACTCACCCGCCGAAGGCGTACTTCGGCTCAGCTTCGCCAACGCCGACAAACGCGGCGCGCTCGACCACCCAATCCTCGACGCGCTCTCCGAGGCAGTTGAAAAGGCCGATGCGCGCGCGATCATCATCACCGGCAGCGGCGACTACTTCTCTTCCGGCTACGACATCGGCCACCTCCCGGCCGAGAGCTTCGCCGAGGACGCCGAAAAGCTCGTCGCGCACCCATTCACGAACGCGCTCGAGGCGCTCGACGCGACCAACATTCCAACCGTCTGCGCCGTCAACGGGCCGGCGATCGGTGGCGGCCTTGAGCTGGCGCTCTCCTGCGACCTGCGCGTCAGCATCGACAGTGCCAAGTTTGGGATGCCGCCGGCGAAGCTCGGGCTCGTCTACTCGCATACTGGGATGCGCCGCTTCATTGATGCGATCGGCGTGCCGCGCACGCGCGAGCTGTTCCTCGTTGGCCGCAAGATCGATTCAGCAACCGCGCTGCAGTGGGGGCTTGTAAATGAGACTGCGTCGGCCGCCGAGCTCGAAGCCTGCGCGCTCTCGTGGGCCAGCGAGCTGGCCGGGAATGCGCCGCTAAGCATCAGCGGCAACAAGCGCGTGATCCGCGAGCTGCTGAAGGCACAGGGCGAACTTGCTCCCGACATTGAGGCCGAACTGATTGCCCTACGCGAAGCATCGTTTGCCTCAGAAGATATGCGCGAAGGGATCGTCGCCTTTGGCGAAAAGCGCCCGCCGCGCTGGCAGGGCAAGTGAAGATCGTCACCTGGAACGTCAACTCGCTCCGTGCACGGATGGAGCGAGTGCTGGAGTTCCTTGAGGTTCATTCGCCTGACGCGCTGCTACTGCAGGAGACGAAGTGCTCGCCGGAGCAGTTCCCGGCCGAGGAGCTAGAGGCGGCCGGTTACGAGGTCGTCCACCACAGCGGCGGCCGCTGGGCCGGCGTTGCTGTGCTGGCGCCGAAGGGTCACGGCCTGAAAGAGGCGAAAATCGGTCTCGACGGCGAAGCGAGCCCAGATCAAGCGCGCTGGGTTGAAGCCGACATTGAATCGCTCGGCGTGCGGGTAGCCAGCGTCTACGTGGTCAACGGCCAGGAGGTTGGCAGCGAACCGTTCGCGCAGAAGCTGCAGTTCCTAGCGGCGATGGCCGACCGCGCCGAAGAGCTAGCCGAGATGCCGCTCGTAGTCGGCGGAGACATGAACGTCGCACCGCTCGACCTTGACGTCTACGACCCCTCGAAGTTTGAGGGCGCGACGCACGTCACCGAGGAGGAGCGCGCCGGACTGCGCGCCGTCGGCGAGCGCGGCGGCCTCGTTGACGCCTACCGCCAGCTTCACCCCGACGAGCAGGGCTTCACTTGGTGGGACTACCGCGGCGGCAGCTTCCACCGCGGCTTTGGGCTAAGAATTGACCTTCTGCTTGTAAGCGAATCGCTAACGGGAGAGATCACCAGCTGCGGCATCGACCGCGACTTCCGCAAAGGCACGAAACCAAGCGACCACGTTCCGCTGATCGTTGAACTGAGCCGATGAGCGACACCCAATCGATCGTCCCGCGGCATAAGCGCCGTAACGTCGGCATGGCAGCGCTGGCGCTCGGCGCGCTCGGCGTCGTCTTCGGCGACATCGGCACCAGCCCGCTTTACGCGCTGCAGACCGTTTTCTCGGCCGACGGCTTCGCCGTCAAGACAACCAACGATGACGTCTTCGGCGTCATCTCGCTCGTCTTCTGGACGATCATGATCGTCGTCACAATCGAATTTGTGATCTTCGTCATGCGCGCCGACAACGACGGCGAGGGCGGAATCATGGCGCTTATTGCGCTCGTTCAAACAGCCGTGATCAAGCGGCCGTGGGTAAAACCGGCACTGGTCGCTGCCGGCCTCTTCGGCGTTGCGCTCTTCTTCGGCGACGGGATGATCACGCCGGCGATCTCGGTTATGTCAGCGGTCAGCGGACTAACGGTTATCAGCCCATCGGCCGGCAACCTCGTCGTGCCGATCACGCTCGTTGTCCTGACCGGGCTGTTCATGATTCAGCGCTTCGGCACCAACCTTGTCGGGAAGCTGTTTGGGCCGGTGATGGTGATCTGGTTCCTGATCATTGGGATCGCCGGACTGCTCCAGCTGATGCAGGACACTTCGATGTTGAAAGCCCTACTGCCGACCTACGCCGTCAGCTTCTTCATCAACCACCTCGGCATCTCATTTATCGCGCTCGGCTCAATCGTGCTGACGATTACAGGCACCGAAGCGCTCTACGCCGACATGGGCCACTTCGGCAGGCCGGCGATCAGCCGGGCTTGGTTCCTGCTCGTCTTTCCAGCGCTGACGCTGAACTACATGGGCCAGGGTTCGCTGATCCTCGACACGCCATCGTCGATCAGCAACCCGTTCTTCCTGCTGTTCCCGGACTGGGCGCACATCCCGATCGTGATCCTTGCGACGATCGCGACAGTTATCGCCTCACAAGCAGTTATCTCGGGTGCCTTCTCGGTCGCAAAACAGGCAACGCGGCTCGGATTTATGCCGCGGCTGAAGATCAAGCAGACTTCAAACACTGAGATCGGCCAGGTTTACGCGCCAGCGATCAACTGGAGCCTTTATGTCGCCGTCGTCGCTCTTGTCGTCGCCTTCGGATCATCGGCGGCGCTGGCCTCGGCCTACGGGATCGCCGTTACCGGCACGCTCACGATCGACACGATCCTCTTCCTCGTTGTTGTGCGCAAGCTCTGGAAGAGGCCGCTCTGGATCGTCTGGCTAGCGGGGATCCTCTTCCTAAGTGTCAACGTGGTCTTCCTCGCTGCCAACATGACGAAGATCTTCCACGGCGGCTGGTTCCCGGTCGCCATCGGCGTGATCCTGCTGACCGTAATGCTGACCTGGGACCGCGGCCGCAAACACGTCACTGGCATTCGCGCAGAGCGGGAAGGGTCGCTGCGTGAGTTCCTGCACGAAATTCAGACGCTTGACCCGCCTGTGACGACGGTCCCGGGAACCGCGGTCTACCTAAATGCTCACCGCGAGACAGCGCCGATGGCGCTTCGCGGCGCCGTCAACTTCAACCACGCGATCCACGAACAGATCGTGATCCTCTCAATCGAAACGACGAAGTCGCCGTTCGTGCCCGATGAAGAGCGCCTTACGGTCGACGAGCTTGGCTATACAGGCGACAACATCGTCCACCTGACGGCGAAACTCGGCTTCAAAGACACTCCCGACGTGCCGCACCTGCTCGAGCTGGCAAAAGCCGAAGGGCTTGACGAAGGGATCGACGTTGAGCAGGCGACCTACTTCCTATCGCACCTCGACGTCGTTCCCGGCGGACCGTTCGAGATGGCTGGCTGGCGCAAGCGGATCTACTGCGCACTTTCGCGCAATGCCGCGAGCCCAACCGATTACTTCTGCCTGCCGGCGGACCGCACGATCACCGTCGGTTCGCAGTTGGCGCTTTAGCTGTAGTCCTCAAGGCCGGGCGCTTTGGCACCGGCGGTGAACTCTGCGGCCAGTTCGTACTCGACGACGCCGGCCAGAACGTAGGGATCTTGGTCAAAGAGCGCGAGCGCCTCGGCGCGACTGTTAGCGCTGAGCACGAGAGCCGATCCATCTCCCTCCGCGCGTCGGCCGCTGGCCACGACGTTGCCTGAGGCGACCAGCCCGCCAATGAACTGGAGGTGCGCCTCGCGGTGTGAATCAACCTCGTCGAGCGGGGCTGTGTAGTTGCCGAAGATCACGAACATCGTGCAATCAGACCAGATCGGGCGGTGCTTTGCTCAGCGCTGACCTTCAGCGGCGACTTTGAGGATTGAACCGTCGATCAACCACTCGACCGGCGCGAGGTCATCGGTGTAGA
>JBIHZY010000100.1:0-6837 GCA_044240185.1 Solirubrobacteraceae bacterium | reverse complement strand
CCGATTAGAGCGTCGATGAAGGTAGAGGGCACCTTCGCGATTCCGCGCTCGCGGCCGAGCTCGGCGGCAAGCGTGCTCGTAGCCGTCAGCGCGTAGAGCGGTTCGCCGACCTCCCACCAATTAAAGAGGGACCAGAGCAGCGGTGAGACCATCACGAGAGCGAGCAGGCCCAGGTGCGGGCTGCGGCGGCCGCTCTCAGGATCTGTCGGCCAACAGCACCAAAGCCAGTAGACCCCAGCCAGTAGCCAGGCCTCAGGCCTGAGCAGGCCAGCCGCTGCCAACAGCACCATCACCGAGGCACCGCGGCGCTTGCGCTCGGCCTCGAGCGCAGCAGCAACAAAGACCAGCGCCAGGAACGGCATGTCAGCAAAGGCACGCGCGGCGTAGAGAATCAGCGTTAGGTTGGTGGCGACCAGCAGCGCCGCGACGATTCCCGGCCACGGGCCGAAGACGACGCGGCCGATCCGCCAGATCGCCCAGGCGCAGACGACAAGCGAGAGTCCGCTAATCAGCACCATCAGCTGGCCGCTGGCGTCGCCAGCGACGGCGCCGAGCACCGCTGCCACGACTAGATAGAGCGGATGCGCCGTCGGCGCCTTAAAGGCGTCGATAGATGGAACCTCGCCGGCGAGAAGCTCACGTCCCCAGAAGAGGTGGTAGTAGGTGTCGTACCCGGGGTAGCTGTCGGCGACTAGCCAGACGAGGACCGTAAGCAGGAGTGCTAGCCCAAAAACAATTATTTCGCGACGCGAGAAGGTCACTGCCGCTCTCCAGCTTGCGGTTGCTCAATGCGAGCTCCAGCTAACGCTGTAGCGACGCCTAGTAATACCCAAGTCAACGGATCCTCAAGAAACGCAGCATAGATCAGGGTATGAACGACAACCGCAGTGAAGGCCGCTGCGACGCCGACCTGCATCTCGGGCCAGGGTGCTGAGCGGGCGCCACGTAACGCTCGGATGAAGGCCAGAGCAAGCAATGCGAGGTAAGCGATCAGCCCGAATAGCCCCTGCTCAGCTGCGACCGTCACGGGGATTGTGTGCGATGCCGATGCGGCGCTCTCGAACGAGACATTGTTGGAACGCCGGTACTGGCGCGCAAACGATCCTGAACCCCACCCCTGCAGAGGCCGATCTACGAATAGCTCGCCACCACCGGTCACGAGCGCGGCGCGGCCGCTAGTGACGCGCTCAGCCGTTCTCCCGCCGCCAAGTGCGCCGCTGCCAATCACGGCAGCGACGCCGCCAATCAGCAGCGCCGCGACGACTACGCCGATCGTCCAGCGCAGGCTCCAGCGCAGCGCGGCGATCACGGCCAGCCCGGCCAAGAGCGCAACGAAGCTCGACTGCGAGAGCGTGATCACGAGCCCGCAGAACAGAATCGCCACGGCGAGCACACCAAGCGCAACCTGCCTGTTGCGCTTCTGCCAGCAGATCCAAGCAACAAGAAGGACAATCACGACGACGAGGAAGCGGCCGAAGATGTTGGGGTCAAAGAAGACCGAGTTGACGCGGAAGTAATCGGAGAACTGATTCGACGCGATCACCTTCGGGTTGAGGAAGATGTGGCGCGTGGCGAACTCAACGAAGCCGACCGCGCTCAGTGCCAATGCCAGCACGACCAAGACAGCGAGCGTGCGACCAGCCAGTTTCTCGGTCCAGCGCGAACGGGCGATCAGCACAAACAGCAACGCAAACGGGATATAGAAGAAGACGACGTTCTCGAGCGCCGGTGCACTGCCAAGCCCGTAGGCGCTCTGCACCGAGTAGAGCACCAGCGCGGCGGCAATTACCCACTCCAGCGCACCCGGCGCAGGGCCTTCCTCGCTGGCGCCGCGGCGCAGCCGCGGTAGCAACCAAGCGAGCGCTCCAGCGCCAACGACCAGGTACAGACCAAGCAGCAGGTTGGCCGACGAATCACCGACCGCAATTGGAATTCGGAAAGGCAGCGTTAAGACGACGGCGATCGGGAAGGCCGCAGGCTTGCGCGTGAACAGGATCACCAAGGCCGCTACCGCCGCGGCGCCGATCACCAGCGCCGCGAACGCCAGCGCCGGGCGATCACGCAGCGTCGCAAGCTGGTCGGCGTCAGCGACGTGGATGATCAAAATCAGCGGTGCCAATACCAGCGTCGCCAGCATCAGCCGCGCGCGCAGCGTCGCTGAGCTAGCGACGAGTGTCGCTCCGGCCAGAAGGCTGCAGATCGTTAGCGAGAGAGCAGCTGCCATGATCTCGTCATCAGTCCCTGAACGTCGGGATCGCTTGTCAATCGTGACGGAAGCTGCGGCAGGCCGAAGCGAATTACGGTTCCCTTGCCTTCGCGGAAGGCGACGATCGTCACTGCACCGTCGGCCGTAACCGCCGCCGATAGCGGCTTGCCGCCGGGCACAGTCTTCGTCTCCTCAATCACGTCGTAGTCGTTGAATAGTCCGCTCGTGCCCTTGAACAGTTCGATCTGATCATCACCGGCCGTGACGTCAAAGTCGCCCCTTGCGGGCGGCTCGAGTGTGCTGCCAAAGATGTCGGCTGTTGCCGGCGGCAGCGGATCAAGCAAGTTGGTCTTCTTCGTCAGAGTGACCGACCGCAGCAACGAATCGGTCCCTGCCTCAACCAACGTGCCGCCGGCCACAACGAAGCTGCGCAGCTTCTGCGCAGCGGCAGGCGGCAGCCAAACAGTGTCGCCGACTAGTAGCACGCCGCTGTGGCCAGCGAGCGCCGGGCCGCGGCCAGTGGCGAGGCCGTAATCGGTTGTTAGGTCGTAGGAATAGTTGTTGCGGCTGAGCCAGCGCATGATCGGCTGCTCCTGAACAGAGAAGCGCGAAGGGAGCGGCGTTCCAAGCACGCGCGCAAGCTTTGCCGGGCCACCGGTAGAGAGCAGATTCGGCTCGCCGTCACCGTCGTCATCGACCGGGTTACGGCCCTGCCAAGTGATCAGCGGCAGGACGACAAGTACCGGATGCGACTTCGCATCGTCAACCGCAAGCGGAACCGATGCGCGCAGGTTGCCCTTCTTGGCAGTGAACAGGTAGAGCTGTGAGCTCTTACCCGGCGGTTTGACGCGCACGCTCGAAGCCGAGCTGCGGCCGCGCCGCGACGAAGACTTGCCAATCTGGCTCAGCGTCCAGCTGAAGCTTTGGCCGTTGCCATTAACCGCCACGGTCGCCGCCGACCCGGCCCTCGTCGCCAACAGCGGTGGCTGCGCCGCGATCGGCCGCACGGTGATGCCACCGCGGCCCGGTAGTCGCTGCCCATAGACCGTGACCGGTAGCCCCTTCTGATCGAGCGGCACGGAGCTCCCCAGCACGCCGGCTGAATCGCGCCGCTGGGCGACTACGAGATAGGTCCCTGGAGCTACAGGCCGACCATTTGAGCCGCGGCCGTCCCAGCTTGCACGGTCCGAGCCTTCTTCGATCGGAACTTCGGCTACCTGCGCGGTCGGCAGCGGAGCTGTGCGGAAGATCAGCAGACGGCCGTCGCGAGCCTCGGCGTTGAGGCGAATCTGTGCTGGCTGCCGGTCGGAGCGTGGCAGCAGCTCAGGGCCTGGGCCGAGGTTCGGGCCGATCGACATAACCCTGATCTTCGGTGGTGTGTTGTCAACGAGGAACGACTTTGGCACGACGATTCTGCGGCCTTCGCGCCGCAGCGTGACCCTGATGCGATAACGGCCGTCGGCAACGGCCTTCCCCTCTTCGTCGCGGCCATCCCAGCTCAAGGGGGCGATCGTGCGGTACGCCGGGACCTGCACGCCAGAGGCGATCTCGCGGACGCTGTCGCCGCGTTGATCGACGACGGCCACATCGATCAGCTCGCTGCGCTTGAGCCGAAAAGTGATTCGCTGCCGATCGAAGCGACCGTCGCCGTTGGGTGAAATAGCCTCCGAACCGAGCCTGAACGAGAGCAGCACCGGCTCTGACGTCTTCAGCTTCTGAGCGACGAAGAAGGCAGCGCCAGCAGCGATCACAAGCAGCGCAAAGAAGACCTTCGCCAAGCGCGTCACAGCGCCACCAGACTCCCGTTGTCGGGACGCTCAGAGCCGTCCCTGCCTGCGTCACGCAGCGCAAGACGGATCACATTTCCGTGGCAAATAATCACAGTCGCTCCAGTGTTGCTGCGCGCGCGCCAATCTTCCAGCCCCGCCGCCACTCGTGCAGCCTGGGTAGCAAAACTCTCACCGCCCGGGAAGCCCCAGTCAGCCTCAAGTTCGACGAAATTTGTGAATGCTTCGGGATCCTCCGCGGCAACTTCGGCAAAGCTCCGATTGGTCCAGTCACCGGTCTCGGTTTCGGCGAAGCGAGGATCGATCTGAGGCTCGAGCCCAATCAGCTCGGAGACGATCGTTGCCGTCTCCAGCGCCCGCACAATATTGCTCGAGACCAAGCTAACCGGCTCAACCGCGGCGACTGCCACTGCCAACTGGCGCGCCTGCTCGCGTCCGGTCTGATCGAGCGGCACATCGCCCCAGCCCTGGAAGCGCCCCTCCAAGTTGTAGGCGGTCTGTCCGTGCCTGGCGAGGTAGATCACTGCGCTTGGTCAGCGCCGAGCACGACGACGACGAGCGCGTTCTGGCCTAGCACGCGGATGTTCTCATCGATCGGCGTCACAGCAGAGCTGCTCAGCCCAAGCGCCGCGGCTACCTCGTCACCGGCCGCTTTGGCACCGGTTTCGTAGTAGACGGTCGAAGTCTGGGCGGTCTGGTCGGGCGCAGTCGTGACCGGACCGACCTTCGTGAAGCCAGCCGCCTGAAGCTTGTCGGCGGCGGCGCGAGCGAGGCCGCTGCCGGTAGTTCCATTGAAGACTGCAACCTGGGTCGCGGCCTTATCGACTGTCGAGCTGGAATCGGTTGTCGCCGTTGTCGTTGCTGGCCCAACACTGTTGGTTGCTGGAGTCGAGGTCGTGCTCGAATCACTGCCACCAAAGACCTGGGTGATCAGAACAAATGCGATCACAATGATCGCAAGCCCCCCGATAACAACCAGCAGTAGCGAGCGCTTACCGCCCTGCGGCGGTTCGTCACCCGCGACCGACCTTGCGCGCGGCGCCGGCGGCCGCGTAGGTGGAATCGTGATCTCGTCGGTTGCGTTGCGGGCCGGCGCAACGGTTCGCGGCCGTGGACGTGCCGGCGGTGGTGCTGAACGGCCGGCGGCGCTGGTTGCGGGGGCTGGGACCGGTGGCGTCGCTTTTGGCTTAGCGGCCGGCGTTGTAGCGCCGGCATCGCTGGCCTCGGGCTTAGCGGCCGCTGGATCAGCCGCGGCGGCTCCTTCCGCGCCAGCCGACGATGGTGATGGCGAGCCGGCTTGAGGCTTTGCCGCTGCCGCTGCCGCTGCCGCTGCTGCGGCGGCCGCTGCTCCGGTGACAGGAATAGCTCCAGTGGTTGACTTAGCTGGCTGGCCTGGAACGGCGGCTCCGGGGGGCTGCGGGGTTGGTCCGGGGACGGCCCCAGTAACAGGCTTCGCTGCCAGCGGCTTGGCCGCGAGCGGCGTCACGGGAGCGCGCGGGCGACCGGCCGCTGTTGCTGCTGCGCCCGTTGCCGCGCCAGCGGTAGCGGCGGCCGTCGCTGGCGCTGGCCGCGCGGCCTCTTCGCTGATCCGCTCGACGGCCTCAGCGTCACGCTCGGGTGATCGGCCGGCCCAATCACGCAGCCGCTTGACCTCACGTGCCTGCGCCGCATAGAGCGCAGCGAGCACGCCGACGCCTACGACGGCGGCGAGGCCGGCGAGCGCACCGATGTGATCGATCCCGCTAGAGATCGAGAGAGCAGCTTGAACCAGCGTCATCGACGCTTGATCTTATGCGTTGGAGTCGCTGGACTGCTGATCGAACGCTGCTGCGGCCGCATCTTGCGGCTGATCAGCGTCTGTGAATGCAGCAACCTTGGCTGCTAGGGCAGCGGCATCTCCGCTCGCCGTAAGTAGCTCAATCTCCGCAAACCAGGCCGCGATCTCGCCGCGCTCACGCGCCGCTCGCGATGCATGAACGATCTTTTCGGCCGGTGTCGGCTGCGGCCGCTCGTGCGGATTAAACAGCTCCTCATGGAGCTTCTCGCCCGGCCGCCGACCGATCACCTCGATCGCGATGTCGCGATCCGGCTCCAGCCCCGACAGTTCGATCATGTCGCGGGCAAGACCGATGATCGAAACCGGCTCACCCATCTCGAGCACAAATATCTCGCCACCTTTTCCAAGCGAACCAGAGCGAATTATCAGCTGGACGGCCTCAGGAATCGTCATGAAGTAGCGCGTCATGCGCTCGTCGGTCACGGTCACCGGGCCGCCGCGGGCAATCTGGCGGCGGAAGATCGGCACAACCGAGCCGGACGAACCGAGCACGTTGCCGAATCGCACCGAGGCGTAGTTGGTTTTCGGAAAACGTGAGCTCATCTCTTCGACGGCGTACTCAGCTAGTGCCTTCGAAGCGCCCATCACGGTCGCCGGCGCGACCGCTTTGTCGGTCGATACGAGAACAAAGTTATGGACCTCAACCTCACCGGCCAACTCGGCAACGAGCCTTGTTGCCACGGCGTTATTGCGAACCGCCTCGACCGGATTGCTCTCCATCAAGCCAACATGCTTGTAGGCCGCAGCGTGGAAGACGAAGGTCGGGCGGTGCTGCTCGAAAACCTCACGCATCCGCCCAGCGTCCTTGCAGTCGGCGAGCACCGCAGCCAGCGACGAGGGATGAACATGGCGGTCCTCCTCTAGCTCGCGCTGGATCGCGAAGAGGTTGTCCTCGGCATGGTCGAGGATCACCAGCCGGCGCGGAGCGATCCGTGCAATCTGCCGGCAGAGCTCGGCACCGATCGAGCCGCCGGCGCCGGTCACGAGCACAATCTCTTTCGATAGGT
>JBIHZY010000099.1:0-6928 GCA_044240185.1 Solirubrobacteraceae bacterium | reverse complement strand
GTGCTCGAAGGGCTGGCGGCCGGCGTTGACGCCGCTGCCGCATCGCTTCCAATCGAGGCAAGGCTGCCGATCCTGACCCAGGCGAAGGAAAACGGCGGCTGGTACGACCCTTCACCAAAGGTCGGCATCTTCGGGACGGACTATCCGATGCGCGCTCGCGTCGCTCTAGTGGGCATCGGCATCAACACGGTCGAAGAGTCGACCTACCCAACCGCTCTAACCGATTCCGCCGGCGAGATGCTCAGTGGTGCCAACAGCTACCGCATGGTCTTCAAGCGCGGCAAGCTTCCGCCGGTCAGGGGTTTCTGGTCGGTGACGATGTACGACTCAAATGGCTATCTCGTTCCCAACGCCGCGAAGATTTACGCGGTCGGCCCCGACCATCCGGGCATGATCACGCGCAAAGATGGCTCGGTCGTGATCGTCGCCCAGCGGAGCAAGCCGACCGAGAAGGACGTCAACTGGCTACCTGCGCCGGCGGCTGGGTTCCGCCTCAACATGCGCCTTTACGTTCCTTCGAAGTCGATCCTTAACGGCACTTGGAAGCCGCCGGGGATCGAGAAGGTCGGCTGACCGCGACGCACCCTGCCAGCGGGCTCCAATAGCCTCGCTGGCCGATGACCGATCAAGCGCAGATTCCCGTAGACGAGGTTGGTCAATATTGGCCAACGCCTTGGAGCAGCGAGGACGGCGGTTCGCTGCGCTGGTGTTGCGCCGGCGGCCAGGTGGGGCTTGGAATTCAGCCGGGCGAGCGGCTCGAGGTCACAGCAGTGAAGGACGCCTACGCCAGCGACATGGTGATTCGCCGCAACGAAGGTGAGCTCTATGCGCTGCGCCACGAGATGCCTTGGACCGGCGGGGCGCAGTCGGCGCCGGTGCGCGGCTGGACTGAGAAGCTCGACCCAATCACGCTTGAAGTGACGGCCTCAACGCCGAAGCTGCCAGGCGGCCCTTACTGGCCGGGTGGAATTGGCTGCCACGCCAACGGCGACATCTACATGGTTTTCGGCGGTTGGGCGCATCGGCTAACGCCTGAGCTTGAAGTTCTCGCCTCGCACAAGCTGCCTGTCGCCCGGCCGCACAATTCGTTTGTGATCCTGAACGGCGGCGAGTTGGTGACGAAAGACTGCGACGCCCCGGCCGGGCTTGCCCCGTCGACCGTCTCGATCCTCGATCCGCTTAGCCTGTTGCCTGTCGCCGAGCCGCTGACGCTGCCGGAACCATCGATCGGCAGGCTCTGCAGCGACGGCGAGAACGTTTTTGTGATCGGCACAACGAAGGTCTTCCGCCTCCATCTCGATCGCGAGGCAGGCAAGATCGTCGTTGACGATGACTGGCAGCCGTCTTACGGCCCGGCGCCCGGGCGTAGCTTCGGCTGGGATCCAGTGATCACCGACGAGCACCTGCTCTGGATGGATAACGGTCAGAACGACACCGACGTAACGATGCTCGATTGCGGCACCGCCCCTGACCCTGTGCGGCTCTGGTGGGCGCGCCGCGACGATGCTTCGAAGATTGATTCGACCGAGATCAGCGGCTTGCCTTACGGAACCGAGTCGAACCCACCGGCTTGGGATCCGGTCGGAGGCGTTGTGATCGCGTACGACGCCGGCAACGCTGTGCTGCGCGCTTGGCGGCTCGTCGGCGACCGGATGGAAGAGCTCTGGCGCCGTGATGGTTTCGCTCACGCTGGCCATCTGATCCTCTATCCGGACACGCGTGAGCTTGTAGTGCAGGACTGGAATCAGCCGAAGTTGATGCGCCGGCCTCTGGTGCGCCGCATCACGCGGCCGGTGCTGCAGGCGCTAGGCAAGTTTGCGCTGGTGCGAAAAAGTGGCGTCGCACTCGGCAACGATCAGCTAGTTGTGCTTGACCTCGATTCTGGCCTCGACAAGGCGCGCGTTGACGTGCCGTCGCCGTGTCAGGGTTTCCTCTTCCCAGCGCCGGGCTTTGGCCGCGACATTTATTACCAGTCGGCAACGACGATCGCGCGCGTCGCGGTCGTCTAATTTCACTGTCTGCGCCGCGTTCACTTCGCTGCTAGCCTTAGCAACACGTCGCGGGGTGGAGCAGTCTGGTAGCTCGTCGGGCTCATAACCCGAAGGTCGCGGGTTCGAATCCCGCCCCCGCTATTTAGGAAAGCTGGCGGATCGTTGGCCTTTCCTGCTCCGCCAAGACCGTCAGCTACCAGTTAAGAAGAGGTTCTAATGCGCGTCACCGTGATTGTGCCGGCCTACAACGAGGCCCGGACCATAGAGCAGGTTCTGCGCCGCCTGACGGAGCTCGACCTCGACGCTGAGATCCTCGTCGTTGACGATGGTTCGATCGACGAGACAGTTGAGATCGTCGGCGGGCTCGAAGCCGAGATCCCTGGGCTGCGCTTGATCGTCCACGAGCGCAACCAGGGCAAGGGCGCCGCTGTGCGCACAGGCATCAACGCATCAACCGGCGACTTCGTGATGATTCAAGATGCCGACTTGGAGTACGACCCGGCGGATATTCCGAAGCTGCTGGGGCCACTCTTCGACGGCGTCGCCGACGTCGTTTACGGCACGCGCTTCCGCGGCGGCGAGACGCAGCGCGCTCACCTCTTCTGGCATTACGCCGGCAACCGCTTCCTCTCACTGCTGACGAACATCCTTTACAACACGACGATCAGTGACATGGAGGTCGGCTACAAGGCCTTCGACGGCAAGCTGATTCGCTCGATCAAGCTCGTCTCGAACGACTTCGCCTTCGAGCCCGAAGTGACGGCCAAGGTTCTGCGGCACAAGAACATCCGCCTGTTCGAAGTAGCGATTTCGTACTACGGTCGCACCTACGAAGAAGGCAAGAAGATCACGTGGCGCGATGGCTTCAGTGCCGTCGCAGCGTTAATTCGTTTCCGATTTGGGGGCTGAGACGAAGATGGCTAAGGAGAAGAAGAAGAAGAACGAAGAGCAGAGCGAAGAGCCGACATCGTCATCACCGCTTACTGAAGCCAAGTACGAGGCCGGAGCGGCGCTGCGCAAGGACGTCCCGCGCAGCGCACACGCCGAATGGATCGCCCCAGCCGACCGCCCAGACCCGGTCACGACGCTCGAAGCGCAGGCCGCCCAGCGCGTTCCCGAACTCGTCCCTATCCGTTACGGGCGGATGCTCGTCTCGCCGGGCACCTTCTACCGCGGTGGCGCTGGAATTATGGCCTGGGATCTGGCACATACGCCGACGTCGAACATGCGAGTGCAGTGCTGCGGCGACGCACACCTGCTCAACTTCGGCACCTACGCCGCCCCCGACCGCAGTCTTGTTTTCGACCTCAACGACTTCGATGAGACGCTGCCCGCCTCTTTCGAGTGGGATCTGAAGCGACTCGTAGCCAGCATTACGATCTCGGCTCGCGACAACGGCCTCAAAGCCAGTGAGGCGCGCGACGCTGCTCAGGCAACCGCAGCCCGTTACCAGGCGCGGATGGATGAGCTCGCCGAGCTGCCGTTCCTTCAGGTTTGGTACGAGCGGATCGACATGTCAAACATCCTTGGCGCGATCAACGAGAGCGGCGATAAAGAGGCCGCGAAGCGGATCGGCAAGATTGCCTCAAAGGCTGAAACTAAAACTAACCTTGGTGCGCTGGATCGATTTGCCGAGAAGACCGATGATGGCTTCAAGATCAAGGCCGACCCGCCGGTCGTCGTGCCGATCGCGCTCGGGATGGTTAAGGAGCTCGAAAAGCTCGTAGACAAGGCCTTCAGCGACTACCTCGAGACGCTTGAGCCCGACCGCCGGATCGTAATCAGCCGCTACCGTCGCGCCGACTTCGCCCGCAAGGTCGTCGGTGTCGGTTCGGTCGGCACACAGGCCTTCATGATGCTGCTGATGGGTGACAGCGATCAAGATCCGCTCTTCCTCCAATTCAAGGAGGCTCAGCAGTCTGTTCTAGCTCCCTACGCCGGCAAGAGTGAGTACAAGCAGGAAGGTGAGCGCGTTGTCCGCGGCCAGCGGATCATGCAGTCAGCCAGCGACCCTTTCCTTGGCTGGGCGACAGGGAGCGGCGGCGCGAAGAAGCACTACTACCTGCGCCAGCTTCGTGACAAGAAGGGCTCGGCCGACACCTCGAAGATGGACGCCGTGCGCTTGGCTCGCTACGGCGCCCTCTGCGGCGGCGTTCTTGCTCACGCCCACGCTCGCTCCGGCGACGCAGCAATGATCGCCGGCTACCTCGGTAGCGGGCCGATCTTTGCTGAATCACTGGCAGCGTTTGGTGATGCTTACGCCGATCAGAACGAGCTTGACTTCGAGGCCCTAAAAGCGGCCGAGAAGAGCGGCAGGATCAAGGTTGAAAGCGGCGTATAGCCGCCGCCGCTTACTCCTTCTCTTCTAGCGCGTCTTCGATGATCTCAGCCGTTAGCTCTTTCTCGGCAGCGTCAACGATCGCTGCCTCGACTTCCACGATCGCGATTCCTTCGGCGACCGCTTCGGCGTCTTCGAGCAGCTGCTCCTCGGCGGCGGCGACGATCACGGCGTCTTCGATCAGCTGATCTTCGGCGGCGGCGACAATCTCTGCCTCTTCGAGCAGTGCATCTTCAGCGGCTGCAACCAGCGCCGGGTCGGCGTTCGGATCGGCGGCGACAGCTGCGACCAGTTCGGCGTCCTCAAGCAGCTGTTCTTCTGCCGCTGCGACGATCACAGCTTCGGCCAGCAGCTCATCTTCTGCCGCTGCGACGATCTCAGCTTCGACTTCTAGGCCGACGATTGCGTCGACGACGAGTTCAGCGTCGGCTTCGAGCTGGTCTTCTGCTGCGGCGACGATCTCAATGTCGTCTTCAATCTGGTCATCACTCATATGTGGTTCCTCCTAGGGGTTTTAAGTAGTTGAAGTTGTCTCTACTCGGACAACCTACGGCAGACGGGGCGCATAGGGAAGGGCGAGTTAGCTTAGATTTCACATATGGCATCTCCAGTTCAATCTCTGTCACGCGCCTACCGCGGCGGCGGCGCCGACCTGCCGTTCGGTAATCAGCTCGCGTACCACGGCGTCGCAATGGAGGGTTACTTCTGGCGCATCACCGATCCGGAGAGCGGGCGCGTCGTGATTGCGCTGATCGGCGTCAATCGCGCTGCTGACGGCCACTGGGCAACTTTGGGCCTTGCCGGATATCCCAATTGCTTCCTGCGGACGGTCGCCCATCCGCAGGGCGCGGCCGACTGGGAGCAGCTCGGCGCCTCGGCCGGAGAGGCCTTCGTCGCAGGCCCGGAGCGCGTGAAGGTTGACCTTGGTCCAGACGCTCAGCTAGATCTGAAGATCGACAGCCCGCGCCCGTGGCCGCGCCGCGTGCTCGGTGGCTCGAGCATCTTTCAGTCTGTTCCTGCGCTCAACCAGTACTGGCATCCGTGGCTGCTTGGCGGCAGTGCCAGCGGCAGCGCGCGGCTGGGCGACGATCTTTGGGAGTTTGAGGGCGCTCAGGTCTACGCCGAGAAGAACTGGGGCAAGGGCGGCTTTCCGCCAGCCTGGTGGTGGGGGCAGGCGCAGGGCTTTGCTGAGCCCCAAGTCTGTGTTGCCTTCGCCGGCGGGATCATCGAACCGGGGCCGCTGAGCGTCGAGGTAACGGCAATCGTCGTGCTGCTTCCAGATGGAACGCTGATCCGTTTGGGCGACCCGGGCTTCTCTCCGGTTCAAGCCGAGGTTGGCGACGAGCATTGGCGGCTGAGCGGCCGCAGCGCGCGCTGGCAGGTTGAGATTGACGGCTACGCACCGCTCGGGGCTGCGCACGTACTGCCGGTGCCGCTGCCGGCCGAGCGGCGCAACGTGCCCGGCGCGATCGAGCACCTTGGCGGCCAAATGCACGTCACCGTCCGCCGTCACGGCCGCGTTGTCTGGCGCGGAACGAGTGAGCTTGCGGCACTCGAGCACGGCGGCATCGACCGTGCGCGGGCAGAAGTGACGCGGCGCGGCGGCGCGGCCGACGCCGCTGACGCGGCCGCGATCGAGGCTTAGCGGCGGTGTTCGTTTGCGAACGCAGTGGTAGCGGTGATCCGGCTCGCGCTTGGGAGCTGATCTCGCGGCCGCAGGAGTGGTCGAGCTGGGCGCCGCACGTTCGCGGCGCTTGGGGGTTAGGGGAGGGTGAGGTGCGCGTCGGCGCGCGCGGTTACGCGCGGCTGCTCGGAGTGGTTCCGATACCGGCGACGATCACTGCCGTTGACCCGGGCCGTTCATGGACCTGGCAGGTTGGCCCGGTCGAGATGGTCCACCGCGTCGACCGGGCGGCCGACGGCTGCACCGTCGCCGTCGAGATCAGTGGGCCGGCGCCGATCGAAGCTGCGCTTCGAGTCGGCTACCGGCCACTGGTCGATCTTCTGCTGAGCCGTCTGCTCAGTGAATCGCGCAAGCCGCTTCTGGTTGATTAACGCAGTCGCGCCTTGATCCAAGCGGAGACGGCGTTCTTGACCGCCGCATCTGTGACAACACCCGAGTGCGACAGGCCGGCGAATGTTCTGTAGTCGACCTTGTCGCCGCTCGCCTTCAGCTCATTTACAAGAGTTTGAGTGAAGGGAGGGAAGACCGTGCTGTCGCCGAGCCCCTGGAGGATCAGGACCGGAACCTTGATCTTCACGTTCGGGTTCATTGCCTTGAGCGCGGCGTCGATGCTGGCCGTCGTTACGCCTGGCCTCAGGACGTCTTTCGGCTGGACCGTGCCGAGGGCCTGCGCGAGCTCGGCTGAGCAGACCTCCTCGATCAGCCCAAGCTTGGCTGCGATCTCATCAGTGACGAGCGTTCGCGGATCAACGCCCGCTTCGCGAGCAGCGCTGTACATGATCATGATCGCCACTCCGCTTAGCCCTTCAAAACCGGCTCCAAGGTTGCCGATGAGTTGGGCCTGGTCCCACAGGTGCGAGGCCGGAGCGTAGGAGAAGACACCCTTCAGGTTGAGCTTCGGCGCCAGCTTCGGAG
>JBIHZY010000007.1:0-21782 GCA_044240185.1 Solirubrobacteraceae bacterium | reverse complement strand
AGGATATGTGCGTGGCGCTGCGCGCCGACCAGTCGCCGCATCAGTTTGCCCGGGCGATCACGCTCTACCACGTCCTGATTGAGGCCTCGCTCGCGCAGCCCGGCCAGCATGTGATCGAGGCCTTCCTCGAGGAGGAAGACCTACTGCCCGGCTTCCGCTCAGGGATCGCCAACGTCGCGCTCGACGAGCAGCGCCACATCGCCTTTGGCGTCAAAGTGCTCGCCGACCTCTACGACGCTGACCCGAAAGGCACCGAAACCGCCGTGCTCGACGTCCTACGCGAAAACGGCGTCTACATCTCCGGCGTCGCGATGCCACCAAACTGGGACCAGAGCTACTTCGAAGCCTTTAACTACTCCTACGACGACCTCGGCCGCGACGGCGTCAAGGCGCTCGAGATGCGGCTGAAGGCGATCGGGATCGATCTTCACACCGTCGAGCGCTCGCCAATCGCTGTTGACTTGCCGCTAGATGAGCGAGCCGAGCGCGGCCGCGTTCTGCTGCAGGCGAACCTTGTTGGCCCGGACCGCCCCGCCTCACGCGATCCTTACGCGACCGAGGTGATGTTCGATTCGATCGCGCGCGCCGCCGACGTCCATGTTGTGCCCTCAGGAACCGTGATCGAGTGGGCTTTCACCGACGCCGAGCCTTGGCAGCTCAGCTTTGACGCTGGCAAGTGCAGCGCTGCGAGCGGCACGGCGCGCAAGCCGTCATTGAAGCTTGTGATCTCGTTCGACGACTGGGCCGACCTGTTTGCCAAGCGCGTAGACGCCCGCAAGCTTCTGCTGACGCGCAAGCTGCGCCCGAAGGGCAACCTGCGCCTGTTCGCGAAGTTCGGGAAGATCTTCCCGTAGCGCTGGGAACTACTCGCTGTCTACAGCGGCGTCAGCGTCGACCGTGTCGGCCTTGCCGTTGGTCGCGGCAACGTCAGCAGTTGAAGGAGCTTCGGCCTTGGCGCTGGCGGCAGGCGGTGCTGTCGTCGGCACGTAGTCGAACTCTTCTTCGGCGCCGAAAAGCAGATCGAGCACCTTGTTGCGCAGGCTCTCGCTCAGTGCGACGGCAAGTACTACGCCGGCGCCGAGGATCACGAGGTTGCGGAAGATGTGGCTTGAGCGGCGCGGCTCGATGATCAGCGCGCGCGTCTCCATCGCAGCCTCACCAGCGCGCTTGATTGAGCGCTGAACCTTGCGGTCGTCGAGAATCGCCGAAGCGGGATTCTCGCTGCTTGAAATGCGATCAATCGCTTCACGCGCGGCGGCGTAGGCAACGCGGGCGTTGTCGCGAATTTCAGGGTCTTCGACTACCCGACGGATGTACGGGTTGCCGAGTAGGTCTTGTGCTGCGCTAGCGGCGCTTGCCGCACGTTCAGAAGCCGAAGCCATGGTCAAATCTCCCTAGTGGAATACCGAGCGAGCAGCATAGCCGCTACGTCAACTTTGTGTCAGCACTGAAAGACAGCGCCCTCAGAAGCGAGCGTAACTTCGCTGCCGAAGGCTTCTGAAGCCTCTGCTACTGACACAGCCTGATCAAGCTCATCTGAGATGTGCGTGAGCACCAACTGGCCAACGTTTGCAGCGCGACCGTGCGCACCCGCTTCGGCCGCCGTCAGGTGGCCGCGCGGCTCCTGGTCGTCGCCAGCGCGCAGGGTTGATTCGATCAAAAGGATGTCGCTGCCCTGCGCAAAGTCGATCAGCTCTTGGTTGGGGCCACAATCGGCGCCGAAGGTGAAGCGGCCTTCTTCGCCGGCTGCCGTGGCGGAGATTGCGAAGGTCGGTATGAAGTGCGGCACAGGGCAGAAGCGAAGCTCAAAGTCACCGGCCTGCGCGGCATGCTCCGGCTCG
Organism: Solirubrobacteraceae bacterium; assembly: GCA_044240185.1. GTDB lineage: Bacteria > Actinomycetota > Thermoleophilia > Solirubrobacterales > Solirubrobacteraceae > F1-60-MAGs163. The sequence goes on along the minus strand of JBIHZY010000007.1, from coordinate 19,941 downwards.
TACTCGCTGACCTCGAAGGCCTCGATGATCGCGTCCCCCGGCCCGAACGTCCCAGCGACGGCGCGCAGCACTTCAGCGCCACCTGTCGGCACAAATAGTTTTGGTCGCGGCGCCGGGTTCGCTGGCGACCAGCGCGGCGAGTAGGTCAGCGCGTAGGCGTATGGCATCAGGTCGAGGCAGTGGTCGCCGTGGAAATGGCTGATCACGATTGCGTCGATCTCGGCGTAGTCGATCCGCTCACGCAGCTTGCCAAAAACGCCGCTGCCGCAGTCGATCAGGATCTTCGTTTCACCGCTTTGCAAGAGGTAGCCACTACAGGCTCCACCGACGTCGGCCCAAGAAGGCGACTTGCCAAGAATTGTGATCTGCATCCCGCTGTTCGCCCCTTTCGCCAGCTTCTGAGACTCTACTGAGGTGGAGAATTTTGAGATCGCGCTGATCGTGCTCGGCGCACTGCTGGTGATCGGCGCGCTGATATCGGGCTTTGTCAACCGCAGCTTCCTTTCGCTGACGGCGCTTTACGTGCTGGCTGGCTTCGCGCTCGGCGAGGGGGGCCTTGGCGTTCTCAGCTTCACGGCCGACGAGGGCTTCGTCGAGGAGCTGGCGATTATCGCGCTCGTGGTAATTCTGTTTCGCGATGGGCTTGAAGTTGAGGCCGAATTGCTAGCCAAGCAGTGGCACCTGCCGCTGCGCAAGTTGCTAGTGGCGATGCCGATCACGGCGGCGATCATCATGGTCGCCGGCCACTTCATCGTCGGCCTCAGCTGGCTTGAGGCGGCGCTGCTCGGCGCGCTGCTCTCGCCGACCGATCCCGTGCTCTCATCGGCCGTCGTGACCAACCCGCGCGTCCCGCGGCTAATTCGCAACTCTTTGAATCTTGAATCAGGGCTCAACGACGGGCTCGCGCTGGCGCTGATCATTCCGGTCGCGGCCGCTTTGGATGGCGATAGAGATGGAACCGTTTGGTGGCAGTTCATGCTTGAGGATATTTCGATTGGCATCGTCGCCGGCATCGCGCTCGGCTACCTCGCTTCGCTGCTGATCCCCCGCTCGGACAGCGACTCGACGATTCCCGACCACCAAAAGGTGCTTTACGCGCTCGGAGTTGCCCTAGTGACCTACGGCATTCTTGCTTACGCTGGGCACGGCAACGCCTTCATCGCCGTCTTCGTTTGCGCGATCACACTTGGCATTCGCCGCGCCGACATTCGCGAGTTCTTCAGCAGCGGCGCAGAAGAGATTCTCGAACTGATCAAGCTTGGCATCTTCGTCGTCTTTGGTTCAATTCTGACCGTTCAGGCGCTCTTCTCAAGTGGCTGGGCGGCGGTCGCTGTCGTCGTCATTACCTTGACGGTCGCGCGGACGGCGGGTGTCTGGCTCTCGCTGATCGGCAACCGCGAGAAGCTGAGCACACAAACGAAGGCCTTCATGAGCTGGTTCGGGCCAAAGGGCGTCGCGACGATGACCTACTCGCTATTCCTGCTGGCGATGGGGATCCCCGGCGCGACCGAGGTGACAAACTTAGCCGCGCTCTGCGTCGTGACTTCGATCATCGCGCACGGATTGACCGACACGCCGGGCGCTAACTGGATCGGCCGAGTCGCTGCTACGGCGCGTGAGAAGGCGCAGCGCGACGGTCAGCCGGTCCCTCCCGACGCAATCGTCTGAGGCCCGCAGCCTTAAGCGCTGTGAAGCGCGGCCTGCTCGGCCGCCGTTGGGAATGCCCAGGCGGCCTTGGTGCTGCGTTCTTGGCGGAATTCGAAGCGCATCTGGCGCGGCGGGCGCAGCCCATCGGGATGGTTGGGGCGGAAGCTCACGCAGGGCTCGTCCAGCTCTAGCGCGCAGAGCATCTGAGCACGGAAGAAGCATCCATCGCACGAAGCTTTCGCCGCCGCACTTGCTCTCGCCATCTAATTCACCCCCGCCTCTCGATTTGGTTTGCCAAGCAGCGACGGAATCAATCAAAAGGCGCTCGTCTCTGCAACGCCGTGTTCCGCACCTGCCGTACTTTTTTCACTCGGGCGTGACAAAGAAGGCCGCACCTTCGGTCAATCGAGCGGCCGCAGCTGCGAGGCTGAGCAGCGTGAGTAAGACCGACTCAAGTCGCCCGCCAACCGCGCCGCAAAGCTGCGACCTCGTAGTCGTCGTCGGCGGCATCATCGGCCTCGCCTGCTGCAACCAGCTCGGCCCGATCACTACTGCTGAGCCAAGCGAGCAACCAGCCTCGTAGCCTTCATTGACAATGCAAATTCTCCTGACAGGCGCCAGCGGGGCAATCGGCTCGCAGCTTGCGCCGCAGCTCGCTGGTGAAGGCCACGAGCTGCGCGCCTTTGCGCGCGATCCAAAGCGCGTAACGGCGGGCTGCTTCGACCAGATCGTCCGTGGCGACGTGATGACTGGCGACGGGCTTGGCGAGGCACTGGAGGGAATCGACCTGGCCTACTACCTAATCCATTCGATGGAACCTTCGGCCGACGGTGAGCCGTTCGCCGAGCGCGAGCTGCGCTCGGCAGAGAACTTCGCTGCTGCCGCCAGAGGCGCCGGTCTGCGGCGCATCTGCTACCTCGGCGGCCTTGTGCCGACCGACCGGCCGCCGTCGCAGCACCTCGCCAGCCGCCTTGCCGTCGAAGAGGCGCTGCTGCAAGCCGCGCCCGAGGCCGTAGCTCTGCGCGCGTCGATCGTGATCAGCGCCGAATCGCGCTCGTTCCGCTTCCTCGTCCGCCTGCTTGAGCGCTCGCCACTGCTACCGCTGCCGACCTGGCGCGACTTCCGCACACAGCCGATCGACGGGCGCGACGTTGTCGCTTACCTGAAAGCGGCCGGCCTTTCGCCGATGCTCGAAGGCCGGCAAGTGCTCGACATCGCGGGGCCCGACAGCGTCACTTACGGCCAGCTGATCCAGCGGATCGGCGACGCAATGCTGATAGAGCGCCCGGCGATCGAGCTTCCGTTCTCAATCACGCCGGTCGCCAGCGTGGTAGCCGCATCGATAGCCGGTGAGTCGAACGAGCTGGTCGGCCCTCTGATGGCCGGCCTCAGCGGCGACCTTCTTGCCGATGACAGCGGCGCACGAGAGCTCTTCGCGATCCGCCTTCACCGGCTTGACAGCGCAATCTCAAACGCTCTACGCGAGTGGGAAAAATCAGAGCCGCTCGCGGCTCGTTAGGAGACGAAATGGGAGCAGTAACAGCAGAGATCCAGATCGACGCCACACCGCAGCAGGTCTGGGACGTTGCGCTAGACCCAAATCGGCTCGGCGACTGGGTAACGATTCACAGCAAACTTAATCAGTGCGACGACGGGCCACCACGACTCGGCTTCGAGATGGTTCAAACGATGGAACTTCGTGGCGCTCCGCTAAAGGTGAGCTGGGAGTTAGTTACATGCGACGAGCCGCACGAAGCGAAGTGGGAAGGGAAAGGCCCGGCCGGCTCGCGCGCTGAAACCAGCTACCGCCTAGAAGCCAACAAGGACGGCACACTCTTTCACTACAGCAACGAGTTCTTCCCACCGATGGGGATCATCGGCCGCGTCGCCCAACGAGCGATCGCTGGTGACCTGCCGGAGAGCGAAGCCTTGGCCTCTCTAAAACAGTTGCAAAAACTTTTTGGCTAAGTCGCGCCTCCAACGCAGGTAGATATTCATTTATTCGCGCGTAGTTCTGATCACAGAATTATCGTTTCGCTTGCTAGATTCGTATCTACGTAGTTTCCGCAAATTATCTAGGAGCATCACCTCATGGCAGACTTTGTAGATCAGAAGAAGGGCGAGATTGAAGCGCGCATTAAGGAGCTTCGCCCACTCGTCGAGGAGTACGACCGGCTCAACGCCGCTGTCGCTGCGCTCAGTTCGGTTGGACCAGGCAGCGCCCGCCGCGGGGCGACCGCGTCGCGCACAACGAAGAAGTCGGTTCGCCGCAGTAGCGCCGGCACAGGCAGCGGCCGCCGCGGCCGTCCGAAGGGTTCAGGCGTGCGTGACAAGCAAGCGCTGGAGCTCGTAACCGCCACTCCCGGAGTAACGATCCCCGAGATCGCTAAGGAGATGGGGATCAAACAGAACTACCTTTACCGCGTCCTCCCCAGCCTTGAGAAGGAAGGCCTCGTCCGCAAGAAGGGCCGGGGCTGGTACCCAAGCTGAGCTGTCAGCTCAGAACTAACGTGAAGTACGAGTGGGCCTGCTCAGCCGAGCAGGCCCATTTTCGTTACTGCTTCGCGTTCGTCGGCCAGCTCCTTGACGCTGGCGTCGATCCGCCGACGCGAAAAGTCAGAGATCTCGAGCCCTTCAACGATTTTGTAGTCGCCGCCGCTGCAGGTGACTGGGAATGAGCTGATGATGCCCTCGTCAACGCCGTAAGAGCCGTCGGACGGGATCCCCATCGAAACGTAATCACCCTCGGCCGAACCGAGAATCCAGTCGTGCATGTGGTCGATCGCAGCGTTGGCTGCCGATGCAGCGCTGGACGAACCGCGAGCCTCAATCACCTCCGCGCCACGCTGCTGCACGCGGCGGATGAATTGATCCTCGAACCAGACGTGGTCGTCGATCACATCGGCGGCCGGCTTGCCACCGATCGTCGCGTGGCTGATGTCGGGGTACTGCGTCGCCGAATGGTTGCCCCAGATGATCATCCGCTTGATCTCAGAGACGGGCATCCCGGTTTTGCTTGCGAGCTGCGCGATCGCGCGGTTGTGGTCAAGCCGCATCATTGCCGTGAAGCGTTCGGCCGGAACATCGGGCGCGTTGCTCATCGCAATAAGTGCATTCGTGTTTGCCGGGTTACCGACGACAAGGACGCGGATGTCGTCGGCAGCGTTGTCGTTGATGGCTTTGCCCTGGGGAGCGAAGATGCCGCCGTTGGCCTCAAGCAGGTCACCGCGTTCCATCCCCTTCGTGCGCGGGCGGGCGCCGACGAGGAAGGCGACGTTGGCGCCATCGAATGCCTCATCAGGCTGGTCGCTGATCTCAATCCCGCTGAGCAGCGGGAAGGCGCAGTCGAGCAGTTCCATTGCCGTTCCTTCAGCGGCGCCGAGCGCCGGCGTGATCTCGAGCAAGCGGAGCTCGACCGGGCGGTCGGGGCCGAGCAGCTGGCCTGAAGCAATTCGGAAAAGCAGCGCGTAGCCGATCTGGCCAGCGGCTCCTGTGACAGTGATCTTGGTTGGACTGCTCATCTTTGGTGCTCCCTCGGAGGACGGTTGGAAACGACCCTTGAGAAGCTAGCGAGCCACGCGCTGATTCGGCGTGCGCTACGTCACAGTTCGAATTTGAGCCTCAAGCCATCGCCAGCTGCAGCCGCTCGTCGACCGAGGCGAGGAACTCTTCTGTCGTCTGAAACGGTTGCTCGGGCCCGATCAAACGCGCCAGGTCCTTCGTCATTAGTCCAGCCTCGACGGTCTCAATACAGACCTGCTCGAGCCGCTCAGCGAATGCGACAACCTCGGGCGTTTCGTCGAGCCTTCCACGTGCCTGAAGGCCTCGCGTCCAAGCGAAGATCGAGGCGATCGGATTGGTCGAGGTTGGATTGCCCTGCTGGTGCTGGCGGTAGTGGCGCGTGACCGTGCCGTGCGCCGCCTCGGCCTCAACTGTCTTGCCGTCGGGCGTCATCAGCACGCTCGTCATCAGGCCCAGAGAACCGAAGCCTTGGGCGACGGTGTCGGACTGAACGTCGCCGTCGTAGTTCTTGCAGGCCCAGACGTAACCGCCCTCCCACTTAAGCGCCGAGGCGACCATGTCATCGATCAAGCGGTGCTCGTAGGTGATCGAAGCGGCATCGAAGTCAGCCTTGAACTCGGCCTGATAGATCTCCTCAAAGATGTCCTTGAAGCGGCCGTCGTAGGCCTTCAGGATCGTATTCTTGGTCGAGAGGTAGACCGGCATAGAATGCTCAAGGCCGTAGCGCAGGCAGGCGCGAGCAAAGTCGCGGATCGAATCGTCGAGGTTGTACATCGCCATCGCCACGCCGCCGCCAGGGAAGTCGTAAACGTCGAGCTCGATCGGCTGATCGCCATTCTTTGGCGTGTAGGTCATCGTCAAAGTTCCCTCGCCGGGGATCACCAGATCGGTCGCGCGGTACTGATCGCCGAAAGCGTGGCGGCCGATCACGATCGGCTTCGTCCAGCTGGGAACCAGTCGCGGCACATTGCTGATCACGATCGGCTCGCGGAAGATCACGCCGCCGAGGATGTTGCGAATAGTTCCGTTCGGCGAGCGCCACATCTTTTTAAGCCCAAATTCCTCAACGCGGTCCTCGTCGGGGGTGATCGTCGCGCACTTAACGCCAACCCCGTACTGCTTGATCGCATTGGCGGCGTCGACGGTGATCTGATCGTCGGTTGCGTCACGGCTTTCTATTCCGAGGTCGAAGTACTTGAGGTCGATGTCGACGTAGGGAAGGATCAGCTGTTCTTTGATGAACTTCCAGATGATCCGCGTCATCTCGTCGCCATCCAGCTCAACTACGGGGTTCTTGACCTGAATTTTCGACATCGCGTCCTTTTTGCGGGTTTGTAGGCCAGAGGCTATCCAAGGGCCGCGGCGGTCAGCGCCGCGGGCCGCTCTCACAGCCCGGCTCGCAGTCGGCGTAACCTCTCATGAGATGACTACTCACTCGGTGACGAACCAGCCACCACCGCTCAGCGGGCGCAACCTGTTTGAGGACAACCTACCTCTGGTCGAGGCCCTTCAGCGCGAAGGCGGCGGCTGGGCAAGCGAGCGGGCAAGCGAGGTAGGCCGCTTCTGGGGCGGAGAGCCGATGCAGTGGGGCGAGCTCGCGAACGAGCGGCCGCCGGTATTGGATCGATTCAACCGTTACGGCGAGCGCGTCGATCAGGTGACCTTCGACGATTCGTGGCACAAACTGATGGCGGCCGGTGTCCGCGACGAACTCCACGCGCTGCCTTGGCGCAGCAGCGAGCAGGGCGCAAACGTCGCCCGCGGCGCGCTCTTCATCACCGCCACCCAGGCCGAGGCCGGTTTTGCCTGCCCGACGACGATGACCTTCGCGGCCGTTCCAGCGCTGCGCGCCCAGCCCGAGCTGGCGGCCGAATGGGAGCCGCTGCTGACCTCAACCAGCTACGACCCTTCGTCTGTCCCAGCGGCCGAGAAGGGCTCAGCAATCTGCGGCATGGCGATGACCGAGAAGCAAGGCGGCTCCGATGTGCGCGCCAACACGACTACGGCGAAAGCTGTCAACGGCGGCGGTCCCGGCGCCGAATACTTGATCACCGGCCACAAGTGGTTCTGCTCAGCTCCGATGAGCGACCTCTTCTTAGTTCTCGCTCAGGCTCCTGAGGGGATCTCCTGCTTCGCAATGCCGCGAATCCTGCCCGACGGTTCACGCAACAGGATCAGCATCGAGCGGCTCAAGGACAAACTCGGCAACCGCTCCAATGCCTCGAGCGAGGTCGAATACGAGGGTGCTCTCGCGCGGATGGTCGGCGAACCGGGGCGCGGCGTCCCGACGATCATCGAGATGGTTGCCCACACGCGGCTCGACTGCGTGCTCGGCGCGGCGGCAGGGATGCGCACCGCCGTAGCCCAGGCAACTTGGCACGCAGCACATCGCGCCGCCTTCGGCAAACAGCTGATCGACCAGCCGCTGATGACCAACGTGCTCGCCGACCTCGCGCTCGAATCCGAGGCCGCGACGGTGCTGGCAATGCGGCTGGCGCGGGCCTACGACGAGGCCGAAAGCGACCCGGCCGCAGCGCAGTTCAAGCGGCTAGCGACGGCGGTATCGAAGTACTACGTCTGCCAGCGCGCGCCGCAGCACGCCTTCGAAGCGATGGAGGTGCTCGGCGGCGCCGGCTACGTCGAGGAGTCCGGGATGCCACGGCTCTATCGCGAAGCGCCGCTCAACTCAATCTGGGAAGGCTCGGGCAATGTGATCGCGCTCGACGTGCTGCGCGCGCTGCGCCACGAGCCCGAATCGCTTGAAGGCTTCTTCACCGAGCTCGGCCGCGCCGCCGGCGCCGACACGCGCCTCGACGCGGCGATCGCGCGCCTTCGCAGCGAGTTTGACAGCGGCGAGGAGATCGAATTCCGCGCCCGTAAGATCGTCGAACAGATGGCAATCGCGCTGCAGGCAGCGCTGCTCGTCCAACACGGGTCGAGCGTCGTTTCCGACGCTTTCTGCGCCGCACGCTTGAGCGAGAACCGCGGCCTCAACTACGGCGGCCTGCCGCTCGGAATTGACGCCGCCACGATCGTCGCGCGCCATACGCCCCGGGGCTAGGCGCAACCCTGCGAGGATAAGCAGATGTTCGGCGAGCGCTCAATCAAGCTGTTCAGCGTCTTTGGCATCCGCGTTGGTGCCAACCCGAGCTGGTTCATCTTCCTTTTCTTGATGATCTACTGGCTCTCGGGCTACTTCAGCGACATCTTGATCGGCTCCTCGAACACGCTCTCGTTCGGCATCGCGATTGCCGCCACACTGCTCTTCTTCATCTCGCTTCTGCTGCATGAGCTTGGCCACGCGCTAGCTGCGAGGCGCGAGGGAATCTCCACCTCGGGGATCGATCTTTGGCTCTTCGGCGGCGTCGCCAAACTCTCGCGTGACTCGAACTCGCCTGGCGAAGAGTTCAAAGTCGCTGCCGCCGGCCCGGCAGTAACGGCGCTGATCGTCGTCGTCTGCATTGCAATAGCGGCTGTCGCCTCGCAGACAACCAGCGTGATCAAAACCGCCACCTTCAGCGGAATCTCAACGACGCCATTCACTGCGCTTATCGGCTGGCTGGCAATGGTCAACGTCGCACTGCTGATCTTTAACCTCGTCCCCGCCTTCCCGCTCGACGGCGGCCGAATCGCACGCTCGGTCGCTTGGAAAGTAACCGGCGAGCGCGGCAAGGGAACGCGCTTTGCTGGCTACCTCGGCCAGGGCTTCGGCGTGATCATGATCGGCCTTGGCGTTCTCGCCGTGACGCGCGGCGATCTGGTTTCCGGGATCTGGTTCGGAGTGCTCGGCTGGTTCCTCGCATCGGCCGCGCGCGGCGCCGTCGCCAGTAGCCGTTTTACCGATGAGATCGAAGGAATCACGGTCGCCGACGTAATGGATTCAGAGCCGGTCGCGATCCCCTCATCGATGAGCGCAATCGATGCCGACGAGCAATTCTTTGCCCGCTTCCAGTGGCCTTGGTTCGCGGTTGTCGATCCGCTCGGCCGCTTTGATGGAATTCTGACCGCTGAAGCCGTTGACGCTGAGATCCGCGCCGGCAGGCCAGCGACCGCCGTCGGGCAGCTGCTCGACGAGGCCGCCGGCGAAGCGAGCGCGGTGCCACGCGAAGCCCCAATCGAGTCGCTCCTGACGATCGACGCGCTGAAGCGAATCGGAGCCGTTCTTGTAGTAGATAGCGAGAGTCGCCTCTGCGGCGTCGTCACAGCGCAGCAGCTCGAGCGCGCGCTCAACGCCGCAGTACCTCAAAGCTCCTGACCAGAGATCTTGCGTACGATCGGCGCCTGATGGAACTTCCAGTCCTTTATGCGATGCGCTCATCGCTCTACTCGGCAAAGGCGCGCTCCTACCTGATCAAACAACGGATCAACTACATCGAGCGCCCTCCCGGCGACCCGCGCTTCCCGGCCGAGGTCGTGCCTGAGATCGGCCGCTGGATCATCCCCGTGCTTCAAACCGCCGATGGGCAGCTGATTCAAGACACCTGCGACATCATCGATTACTTCGATGCCGAGCTACCGCCAGAACGATCGGCCAAGCCGCCGGCTGGGGTTCAAAACATCATCACGCGCGTCTTTGAGATGTTCGGCAGTGAAGGGCTGATGCGGCCCGCGCTCCACTACCGCTGGAACTTCGACGGGCTCAACATGCCGTTCGTCGGCGAAGACTTCGGCCGCGGGCTGATGCTGGCTGGTGGCGCTTCTGAGCAGTCGTCAACCTTTGACTTCGGTCCCGAGCTCGGTGAAGGCGACGACGCGGCTGCTCGCGCCAAGATCTCAGAGTTTGCCGCCGACCGGATGCGCGCGCTAACGATCGACTTCGGCGTCAATCCCGAGACGATCCCCGAAGTTGAGCGCTCATACCTCGAGTTTCTAGAGCTCTTCAGCGCCCACTTGGAGACCACCCCCTACCTGCTCGGCGGCCGCCCAACGCTCGGCGACTTCGGCTTGATCGCGCCGCTCTACGCCCACCTCTCGCGTGATCCAGACCCGTCGCTGATCATGAAACGTGAGGCCTGGCCGGTTTGGCGCTGGGTCGAGCGGATGAACTCGCCGGTCACCGACAGCGGCGAATACGGCGACGTTCCGTTCGAGCTTTTCGCTGACGACGCGATCCCCGAGACGCTGATCGCTCTGCTCGCTTATATCGGCCGCGAATTCGCTGCCGAGGTTGAAGCCCACGTCGGCTTCATCGACCACTGGCTCGAACAGAACGACGAGGTCGCAGAAGGCGACGTCGTTGGCGGCAAGCCCTATAAGCGCTCGCTCGGGCTGGTCACGTGGAACTGGCGCGGCCACGAGATCAGCACCAACGCAATTCCTTATCGGCTGCTTCACCTGCAGCGGATCCAGCAGGCCTTCGCTGAGGCCGAACCGGCAGCTCAGCAGGCAGCGAGCGAGCTGCTTGGTCAGGCAGGGCTGAGTGTGCTGCTTGAGCTAAAGGCGCGGCGCAGAGTCGTTCGCTCCGACAACCGCGAGCTTTGGGGCCCAGAGCAGCAGCCAGCCCTCGTTGCGCAAATCCCGCGCTAGCGCGGACGCGCCATCAGCAGACCCGGCCGCGACCCTGCCACAGCCGCCCGCCGTATACCATTACGGAAGAGCGGATCGGCCTTTTGGGCGGCCCGCTGAACACGCACCACGACCCCAACGGAGCTATGCCCGCACACGACGTATTAATCATCGGAGCCGGTCTCGCAGGACAGCGCGCCGCTCTCGCCGCCGCTAAGACCGGCGCCACCGTAGCGATCCTTTCGAAGGTTCACCCGGTTCGCTCGCACTCAGTCGCCGCAGCCGGCGGCATCAACGCCGCAATCAACCCGCTTGACGATTGGCGCTCACACGCCTACGACACCGTCAAGGGCTCCGACTTCCTTGGTGATCAAGACGCGATCGAGATCATGTGCCGCGAAGCTCCAGCCGAAGTGATGTGGCTTGAGCACGCTGGCGTCACCTTCCACCGCAACGAAAAGGGCGAGATGGACTTGCGCGCCTTCGGTGGCGCCTCGACTAAGCGCACCGCCTACGTCGCCGACATCACCGGCCAGGCGCTGCTCCACGTGCTCTACGAACAGCTGATGAAGTACCACGAGGTAATCGACCGCTTCGAAGAATGGTTCGTGACCTCACTGATCAAGAGCGAAGACGGCGAATGTGTTGGCGCAGTCGCACGCGAAATCCGCAGCGGCAAGATCGAAACTTTCGTCGCCAAGAGCGTGATCCTTGCTTCCGGTGGCGCTGGGCAGTGCTTCCAGCCGACGACCAACGCTCTGATCTGCACCGGCGACGGAATCGCACAGGCTTACCAGGCTGGCGCACCGCTGATGGACATGGAGATGATCCAGTACCACCCAACGACGCTTGCTGAGAACGGCTTCCTAATTACCGAAGGTGCTCGCGGCGAAGGTGCGCACCTGCTCAACTCTGAGGGCGAGCGCTTCATGGAGAAGTACGCACCCAACAAGATGGAGCTGGCCTCGCGTGACGTCGTCTCTCGCGCTGAGCAGACTGAAATCCTCGAAGGGCGCGGCGTCGGCCCTGACAAGCAAGGCATCTACCTCGACATCACCGTCGTGCCGCGCAAGCGCACGCTCGAAGCGCTGCGCGAGATCGTCAACATCGGCAAGGATTTCGCTGGCGTCGACATCACGCGCGAACCGATCGTGATTCAGCCCGGGATGCACTACATCATGGGTGGCGTAAAGACCGACATCAACGGCGCGACACCGCTGACCGGCCTTTACGCGGCTGGCGAAGTCGCCTGCGTCTCAGTTCACGGCGGCAACCGACTCGGCGCCAACTCGCTGCTCGACACCTTGATCTTCGGCCGCCGCTCAGGCGAGCATGCCGCGGAGCGCGCGCTTTCGATGAAGATGCCGACCGTCTCCAACGATCAACTTGTCAGGGATCGCGCGATGATCGCCGAGGTACTCGCTCGGCCGAAGACCGGCCGCCGCGTATCCGAGATCAAGCTTGAGCTCGGTACGACGATGAACCGCTACGCAGCCGTTTACCGCGACGAAGCCGGTCTCCAAAGCGCGCACGAGATTATCCGCCGCCTCAAAGAAGAGGCGAAGACTGCCTACGTCGACGACAAGGGCGCCGTCTTTAACCAAGATGTGCTCGGCGCGATCGAGCTCGATTACATGCTCGACTGCTCTGAGACGATCGTGATGGCAGCACTGGAGCGCAAGGAATCACGCGGCGCCCAATTCCGTACCGACTTCCCCGAGCGCAATGATGCTGAATGGCTCAAGCACATCGACGTTTCACGCAACGGTGGTGACGTGCCGACGATCTCGTACTCAGAGGTAACGATCACAGCTTGGCAACCAGAAGCCCGGACCTACTAAGACCCGCACGAGGAAAGAACAATGGCCGAATTTAAGCTCAAGATCCGCCGCTACGACCCTGAGACCGGCGCTGCGCCGTACTGGGACGAGCACACCGTTGACCTCGAACCACACCGCTCGGTGCTCGAAGGAATCCTTCAGGCCCGCAACGAGAGCGACGGTTCAATCGGCGTCCGCTGCTCATGCCGATCAGCAATCTGTGGATCATGCGGTGTGCGCGTCAATGGCAAGGCTGGGCTCGCCTGTCATACCCACCTTGAAGACGCGCTCGCCAGCGCCGGTGAGGATGGCGTGATCGAAGTTGAGCCGATGGGCAACATGCCGATCATCAAGGACTTGATTGTCGACATGGACGCCGTCCACTGGAAGAAGATCCAGCGCGTCACGCCATGGCTGATCGGCAAGGAGCCGGTTCCCGAGCGCGAGTACATCGTTTCGCGCGAATCGATGATCGACGTAACCCAGTCGATGGCCTGCATTCAGTGTGGCGCCTGCGTCTCCGACTGCCTCTCGATGGAAGTCGACCCGCTCTTCGTCGGCCCAGCGGCACTGGCCAAGACCTACCGCTTTGTCGGCGACCCACGCGACTCCGCGCACGAGCAACGGCTGAAGGATCTCGGCGAGGACAAGCACGGCATTTACGACTGCACACACTGCTTCAAGTGCATCGAGGCCTGCCCCAAGGGCGTTGCGCCGATGAACCAGATCATGCGCCTGCGTCGCATCGCCGGCAACGACTTCCACATCAAGGATCGCAACAACGGCGAGCGCCACGAGGCAGCTTTTGTTAAAAACATTGAGAAGAACGGGATCCTTCACGAGGCCGACCTGCTGCCTGATTCATACGGCGGCAAGTTCCACCCGCGGGCAGTGCCTGAGCTGATCTCAAGCCTGCCAATCGTGATGACGGCGCTGCTGCGACGCAAGATGACTCCTGCCAAGGCACTGCTCCATCCACACAAAGCACCCGACGGCGTGAAGAAGATCTTTGAAGTCGTTGAGGGGCGCGAACAGCGCAACGAATTTAATATCTACATCAGCGGTACCGACGCCAACAACGAGGGAACGGCTGAGGTCGCTGAGAAGATCGAAGCAGCTGAGCCAGCTGGCGTCGCAGCGGACGGCACCGAAGGCTCGAGCGCATAAGCGAACTAAGGGGAATCATGAAAGTTGCCTATTGGCCCGGCTGCGTAAGCCGAGGCTTCACCTCCGAACTGCACGGCTCGATGGCTGCCGTCGCACCGATGCTGAACATCGAGCTGGTTGAGCTCGACCGTGCCAGCTGCTGCGGCGCAGGCGTCATCGCTGAGCACAGCCAGGAGCTCGCTGACACGCTCAACGCCCGCACTTTTGCGCTCGCCCAGCAGGAGATCACGCAGGGCGCCGACCTGATGATGAACATCTGCTCGACCTGCCAGGGCGCTCAGAGTGAATGCCAGCAGCGGCTTGACGCAAGCGCCGATTACCGCGCGCAGGTAAACGAGACGCTCGCCGACGAGGGCCTCGAGTATCAGGACGGGATCATCAACAAGAACTTCCTTTGGGTGCTTGTCGAGGACATCGGCCTCGACAAGCTGAAGACGCTCGTCAGGAAGCCGCTCACCGACCTGCGCGTCGGCCCGTTCTACGGCTGCTACATCGTCCGCCCAACCGACCGGCTTGACATCAATCGCGCTCAACCACGCGACGAATACCTCGGCCAAGTGATCGAGACGCTCGGCGGCACCGTGATCGACTACGCCGGCTCACACAAGTGCTGCGGCTTCCCGATCATCACGATGAACAAAAAAGCTTCGCTCGAGCAGGCCGGCCGCCACCTCGGTGACGCAGTTGACGCCGAAGCCGACTGCCTCGTAACGCCGTGTCCCCTCTGCCACCTCAACCTCGACCTGCAGCAGCCGATGGCCGCAAAGCAGGTTGGCCGCGAGCTGAACATGCCGGTACTCCACTTGCCCCAGCTGGTTGGCCTCGCGCTCGGTATCTCACCGGAAGAGCTCGGCCTGCAGCATCACATCGTCAAGCCAACCTCGGTGATCGACTGGTCGCAGGCGGTTGTTGGCGGCGTTGGCGGCTGGTAGCCGCCGCTAACCGACGAGGCCGCGCGCGATCGCCAGTTCGGCGATCTGAACAGTGTTTAACGCCGCGCCCTTGCGCAGGTTGTCGCCGACGACGAAGAAGTTGATGCTTTTCGGATCATCGAGGTCTAGCCGTACGCGGCCAACTGCGACCTCGTCGCGCCCTGCCCACTCGAGCGGCGTTGGCGCCGCTTCGACAACAAGGTTGGGGAACGCGGCCAGCGCTTCGAGCGCGGCGCTCAAGTCAAGCTCGCGCTCGAAGGTCGCGCGTATCTCAATTGCGTGGCCGACCATCACCGGCACGCGAACGCAGGTCGGGCTTACGTGCAGCCCCGGCAGCTCCAAGATTTTGCGGCTTTCGTTCTGGAGTTTCATCTCTTCGTCGGTGTAACCGTTCGCCTCGAGCGCGCCGAGCATCGGCACGACGTTGTAAGCGAGCGTGTTGGCGTGAACTTCCGCCGTGACCTTGCGCGCCGCCTTCTCTCCGTCGTTAATAAGCAGATCAATCTCCTCATGCAGCACCGGCACCTGCGCGGCGAGCTCATCGATACCGCTGCGGCCGGCGCCACCAGCGGCCTGGTAACTGGTGGCAACGATCGCGCTAAGACCAAACTGGTCGTGCAGCGCTTTCAGCGGCAGCATCGCAACCATTGTCGTGCAGTTCGGGTTGGCAACGATCCCCTTGGCCGCCCGAGCGATCGCGTCCGGGTTGACTTCGCTGACGACGAGCGGAACTTGATCGTCCATCCGCCAGGCCGAAGAGTTGTCAACTACCAGCGCGCCGGCGGCGGCAAACTGCGGCGCCCACTCGCGCGAGGTTGAGCCGCCGGCCGAGAAGAGCGCGAGGTTGAAGCCGGTGATCGTCTCTGCGCTGAGCGGCTGGACCTCGCCGTAGCCTTCAAGGATCGTCCCCGCCGAGCGCGCGCTGGCAAACGGAATTACTTCGTCGGAAGCTACGCCGCGCTCGCTGAGCATCGCCAGCAGCAGGCGCCCAACGGCGCCGGTTGCGCCAACGACGGCGATCCTCATGACGGTGGCAGCCCGAAGGGCTCCTCGGCGCGGATCGTGTCCTCGCCGCTCAGTTCAAAGGCGCTGTGTAGCGCGCGCACGGCATCTTCGACTCGCGCGCCTGCAATTACGCAGGAGATCTTGATCGGCGAGGTCGAGATCATCTCGATGTTGATTCCCTCGCTGCCGAGCACGCTGAAGACCTTCGCAGCGACGCCTGGGTGCGACTTCATTCCGGCGCCGATCACTGAGACCTTGCCCATCTCTTTGTCGGTCGCGATGTCGCCGATCCCCATCTCGGACTTCAACCGATCCAAAGCCTCGTGCGCAGCGCGCAGGTCATCACGCGGCACCGTGAACGACATATCGGCGCGCGTGTCCTTCGAGACTGGCTCGTTCTGAATGATCATGTCGACGTTGACGTGCGCCTCTGCCAGCGCGGTTGCGATCTGGCCGGCGGCGCCGGGCGTGTCTGGCACGCCGATCACCGTGACGCGAGCTTCGTCGGTCGAATGAGTTACTGCTGTTATGAGTGGATGTTCCATTGTCTGATTCTCCGCGAGGACCACGGTACCGGGACCGTCCTCGAAGCTCGACCTGCAGTGGATACGGACGCCATGGTTGCGGGCGTACTCAAC
Source organism: Solirubrobacteraceae bacterium (assembly GCA_044240185.1). Classification (GTDB taxonomy): domain Bacteria; phylum Actinomycetota; class Thermoleophilia; order Solirubrobacterales; family Solirubrobacteraceae; genus F1-60-MAGs163. The sequence goes on along the minus strand of JBIHZY010000007.1, from coordinate 3,705 downwards.
GCTGCGAAGCTGCAGCACGCCTGCCCCTGACGATGACATTTCAAGCATCTCCTCGGAGGAGACGACCGACAACTTGCGTGCATCGGGAACGATTCGTGGGTCGGCGCTGAAAACGCCAGCCACGTCGGTGTAGATCTCGCACTCCTCGGCGCCGAGCGCGGCGGCAAGGGCGACGGCCGTGGTGTCGGAGCCGCCGCGGCCGAGCGTCGTCACATCCTTCGTCGTTGAGACGCCTTGGAAGCCAGCGACGAGCACGATCTCATCGTTGTCCAGCGCCTCGCTAATTCGATCGGCGCGAACGTCAAGGATCCGCGCCTTCGTGTGCGTCGTGTCGGTAACGATTCCGGCCTGCGAGCCGGTCAATGAGATCGCGCTATGGCCAAGGTCGTTGATCGCCATCGCGCAGAGAGCGCACGAGACGCGCTCTCCGGTTGAGAGCAGCATGTCCATTTCGCGGGGATCAGGATTGTCGGAGACTTCGTAGGCAGCCTCGATCAGGCGATCGGTCTCCTTGCCGCGGGCGCTCAGGACGGCGACAACACGATGGCCCTCTTCGCGGCGCGCGACGATCCGTTCGGCGGCACGACGAAGCCGCTCAGCGTCTGCCACTGAGCTGCCTCCGAACTTCATCACGATCGTCGCGTCAGCCATAGCCGCCAAGGATACGAGCGTTAGCGGTCTGTGTGCGGTCGGCCGCGACCGCTTAGACGGCGCGGCGGCCCATCATCGCGCGGCCGAGCGTCACTTCGTCGGCGTACTCAAGGTCGGCCCCGACCGGCAGGCCGGAAGCGAGCCGCGTAACGGCGACGTCAGGCGCGCGCTCGTGAACGCCGCGCGCGATCTGCAGCGCCGTCGCCTCACCGGTCGTTGTTGGGTTGGTGGCGAGCACAATCTCAGCGATCTTTGGGTCTGCCGATTCGATCCGCGCGTACAGCTCAGCGATCTTCAGGTCGTCGGCGTCGATCCCGTCGATCGGCGAGAGCGCGCCGCCGAGCACGTGGTAGGTGCCGCGGAATTCGTGCGTGCGTTCAACTGGGATCACATCGCCGGGCTCTTCGACCACGCAGATCAAAGTCTGGTCGCGTCGTGCGTCTTGGCAGATGACGCAGCGTGGGCCTTCGGAGAGGTTGCAGCAGACCTCGCAGAAACCAATCTTCTCTTTCACCTCACGAATCGCGTCGGCGAGCGCCAGCGCGTCTTCCTTCTCGAGCCGCAGGATGTGGAAGGCGAGCCGCTGCGCGGTGCGCGAACCGATCCCCGGCAACTTCGAGAGTTCGGTGATAAGCCGTTGGACGGGAGGAGCGAACATCGCCTTTAGGGTCCTTCGGGGCCAGGGTCGCCATCGTCTGTGACGTCGGGCTGCTCGTCACCAGCGCCGTCATCCGCGATCGCCTCGCTCACTGCCACGGGGGCCGGGACTATCTCTTCAGCGTCGAAGGTCTCAAGCAGTCGGTCAACCAACTCGTCGCCAGCTAGCTCCTGCGCCTCGGGCGCCGTGCCAAGGTCGCGCAGCTCGTATTCGATCTTCACGCGCACGCCGAGCAGCGACTCAAGCGCCAGCCCGACGACGGTCCGAGCGTCGGCGTTATCGGCGACCATCCGGCGGTTGAATGAATCGTCCTCAGGGAAGGCGACGACGAGGTTGCCGCCGCGCATCTCGACCGGCTGCGCCCGCGTCAACGCAGCGCAGACCATCGGTTGATCGGGGTTGATCGTCTCCAACACCGCTGGCCAAATTTCCGTGACCTGCTCGATCATCACCGCAACGGCCGCGGCCGACGGCTGCGGCGCCGGCGCCTCTTCTGGCTGCGGCTCAGGCTCAGGCTCAGGCGCCGCTGCGGCGCCGCCGCCGGCTGGGGTCGCGGGGGCAGGCGGATCTGCTGGCGGCGGCGCGGCGGGCGGCTCCGGCGCAGCGACGGCTTCGACCTCGGGCGCCGGCTCTACAGCTGCCGCTACGGCGACTTCGGGCGCAGCGGCAGGCGCAGCGGCAGGCGCGGGCGCGCCACCAAGCGCTGCCTCAAGGCGACCGATCCGCGCCAGCAGCGCTTTACTCGAGGCATCAACCTCCGGCGTCGCAGCCTTAACTAGCGAGAGTTCAAGCTGCGTGCGCGGGTCGGCGCCGTCTCGGATCGCTCGCATCGCCACTCCAAGCAGGTCAAGCAGTCGCACCGCATCGGCCTCATCAACGCGTTCGGCCTGCTCAGCGAGGCGCGCGTCACGGTCGGGCGTAACGCGCAGCTCGCTGGGGACGGCGCCGAGCGTGCCAACGACGAGCAGCTCGCGCGCGTGAACCTCAAGGTCGCGCGCGGCGATCTGCAGGTCACGGCCGGTCTGCGCCAGCCGTGCGGCGATCTCCAGGGCGGCGCGCGCATCATGGGCGGCGATCGCGTCAAGCGCGCCGAACAGCAGGTCATCGTCGGCGACTCCGAGCACGGCGAGAACGTCTTCAACCGCGATTGAGCTGCCGGTATAGGTGACGAGCTGTTCAAGTGTGCCGAGCGCGTCGCGGAATGAGCCCGTTGCGTGGCGCGCGATCAGGGCCAGCGCGTCGGGGCTGATCTCGATCGATTCGCTTTGCGCCACGCGCGCCAGCACGACGGTCAGCTGCTCAACGGTGGGGCGGCCAAAGTCGAAGCGGTGGCAACGGTCAACGACGGTGTCGAGGATCTTCTGTGGCTCGGTCGTGGCGAGCACGAAGATCGTGTTCGGCGGCGGCTCCTCGAGCGTCTTGAGGAAGGCGTTCCAAGCTTGCGGCGTCAGCATCTGCGCCTCGTCGATGATGTAGACCTTGGAGCGGCCGCTGACCGGAGCGTAGGCAACGCTTTCGCGTAGCTCGCGGATGTCGTCAACCGAGTTGTGCGAAGCGCCGTCCATCTCGATTACGTCCATCGAGCCGGCCTGCTGAATCGCGAGGCAGGAGTCGCAAACTCCGCAAGGCTCTGCTGTTGGGCCCTGCTCACAGTTGAGGCAGGCGGCCAGAATCTTCGCCATTGAGGTCTTGCCGGTGCCGCGCGAGCCGACGAAAAGGTAGGCGTGGTGGACGTTTCCCCCAGTTACAGCGTTGGTCAGCGTACGCACGACGTGCTCTTGGCCAACGACGTCGGCGAAGTTACGTGGGCGGTGGCGGCGGTAGAGCGAAGGAGCGGCGGACACGGAGCCTGAGTCTAGAGGCAGTGGCGGCCGTTCTGAGGCCGCTTGCGCACGCGATCAGCCCAGTTTGCGCTCGTCTCCCAAGTAGGCTGAGGCGATGGAACCGGGTCGGCTCGAGGAGCTTTACGACTGGCTGCGCATTCCGTCGATCTCAACCGGCGGTGGCGAAGCGAAGGATCTTCTCGCGGCCGCCGAGTATGCAGCCGCGATCGTGCGCCGCGCCGGCGGTGAGGCGGAACTGGTCACGATCGAAGGCGGCAACCCTCTTGTGATCGGCGAACTGCGCGCGCACGACGAAGGCGCGCCGACGGTGATCATCTACGGCCACTACGACGTTCAGAGCCCAGGCCCACTGGATGCTTGGCAGAGCCCGCCGTTTGAGCCCGAGCTTCGCGGCGGCAGGCTCTACGCGCGCGGCGCCGCTGACGACAAAGGCAACTTTTATCCGCTGCTGCTGGCTGCCTGCGATCTCTTCGAAAGCGGCGAGCTGGCGGTCAACGTGCGCGTCGTTATCGAAGGTGAGGAGGAGGCAGGCGGGGAATCGGTCGCGGCTTG
>JBIHZY010000098.1:0-7068 GCA_044240185.1 Solirubrobacteraceae bacterium | reverse complement strand
GTCCGGGGCAGCAGCGCTGTCGAGCGCAGGCCATTGAGGTTCGGTGCCGCTGCGCATCGCCTTGGCAAGAGTTGCCAGAGCTTCCGCGCCGCAGACGATTGCGCAGTCCAGCTCGCCGCTGGCGATCCGCTCGCTCATCTCCGCGATCAGCCTTAAAGGCCCGTCGCCGCCAAGCTCGGTACGCAGCGTCAGCTTCGGATCTATTCCAAGCTGCTTGGCGATCAGCGCGGCTGGGTCGGACCATCGGCGTGAGGCGATGTCAACCACCCCGATCGCCGTGGCGCGGCCAAGCAGAGCGCCTCCGGCGCCCGAATCGTGGCTTGCGCTATTGATCACCTCGGCGCACATCGTGATCGGATCGGGCGCGTCACCGCCGCGCCAAGTCGCCTGTCCAACCCCTGCGATCAGGGGGCGCCGCGGGTCGCCAGCCACTGCTCAGTTAACTGCTGGAGGGCGAGTCGCCTGCGCCCAGGATCTTTGCCTTTTCAGCCGCGAACTCCTCGTCTGTCAGTGCGCCGCTGTCGCGCAGCGAGACGAGCCGTTCGAGGTCGTCCATTCGCTGGCTCTCGCTACCGCCGCCAGAGGACGATGACTTGTTCTTGTGGCTCGTGGTTCGTTCCTTGACGTCATGCGCGGCCTTCGAGGTGGTTTCCTTGACGGCGGCGCCAGCGCGGCTAAAGGCCGCCCCGATCTTCGCTGTACCGGCGCGCAGCGAATCGCCGCTTGCTCCAGCCGAACCAGGGAACTCGCGCAGCGTTTCGCGCCGCAGCATGTAGAGGCCGAGGAAGACGAGGATGATGAAAATGATGATGAATGAGGCGCGGCTGGCGGCCGGAATCGGCGACCAGATCAGGAACACCAAGACGAGCAGTGCAACGCCGACGTAGCTGGCTTCCGGATAGCCGTTCAGGGTCGGCGCAAACCAGCCTCGCACTGTCTTCGAAGCCTTCGCTGGCCCGCCGAGCAGGCCCGCAATGATCATCATCACGCCGAGCACAATCACCTGCGTGGCGAGCTGCTCGAGCAGCGTGCTCTCGATGTTCCACGCAGCGTTGACGGCCGGTTGAAGCGAGACGTCGGTGACCAGCGCGGAGACGATCGCATCACCGGCGGCGCCGCGCAGGAGGACGACTGCCAGGCCGGCAACGATCATCCCTGCGCCGACCTCAACGAGCGTGTTGGCGCGGCGGCCAGCGGCCAGAGCGACGGCAAATACGAAGAAGAGGAAGGCGAGAATGCTGAGAACCACGGACGACGTTTTCAGCGCCTTCGCGGCCGCCTGAACCTTCTCCAGATCGTTGGACTGAACGACGGTAACCTCGCCGGCGCCCGGTGGAATCTTGGCAATGATCGTGCTCGGCAAGCCAACGTTCGTTGCAATATTGCCGAGGATTGCACCGAGATTCACGGTGATATCGCCGTTCGTCGTCGTGACGTAACTGTTGCCTCCATCGATCACCTGAACGAACTGCTCGTGGGCGAGCCTGTTCGCGTCGGTCCAGACCGACTGAACGGCGGGCTGCTCAAGCGCTGCGTTGGCGGCCTGCGTGATCAGATCGCGCGCGCCAGCTGCCGCGACCGGTGCCAGCGGCTGAAGCGCCTCAGGAAGTACCGACTTGATTTCGGCCGGGACGTCGACATTCGTATAGAGCTGGTCTACGAGGTAGATCGCTACTTGGTCGCGGATCGCAGGATTGGCAATCAGCTCTGAACTGGACTTCGTCCACTGGTTCGTGTCAAGCAGCTGCTGGCGCGTCCAGTTGGCGAAAATGGCGAGGATCGTGAAGAGCGTCGCGAAGATTACGAGCAGGTGAACCGATACGCGGCGGCCACGCGAGCTCTGCCACGGCGTTTCGCCGCTGGGAGTTACGGCTGTCGGCGGATCGTCGCTAGCCGGCTTAGGGCGGGCGGGCTGCTCAGTTGTCTTATCTTCGGAATCTGATGTCATAGCGCGGTAGCCTCGCAGATTCAGCTGCGTTTCGCTACGTAGCTAGACACCACTTTGCCGAGCGCTCTCACAAACCAGCCGCCCGCCCGCCGCCGTCTCTTCGGCTTCGTTGTGCGCGTGCTCGCGCTCGGTCTGATTCAAGCGCTGACGCTCTGGGGCGCCGCGGCGATCATTCCCGAGATTGATGTGCCGTCATTCGCAGCGGCGCTTGTTGTGGTTGTCGTGCTAGCGATCTTCGGATCGTTGATCTGGCCCCTAATAACGCGTTTGTTACTGCCTCTGACGGTGCTGACATTCGGCCTGCTCTCGCTCGTTGCGACGACTGCGATGGTCTGGCTCTCGCTCGACATCGTCGATCAGAGCCAGCCAACGGTGCTTGGCTCCTTCTTCATCGCCATCCTGATGACGGTCGTCAGCACAATCGCTGGAACACTGCTTGACGTTGACGGCGACGCCTATCACCTGCGCGTCGTGCGCAGGCGGATGCGCAAGTCGCGGGGCGCCAACGAAACCGATGTTCCGGGGGTGATCTTTTTTGAGATAGATGGACTCGGCGAGCAGGTCCTGCGTGAAGCGGTTGAGTCTGGCCACGTGCCGACGATCGCTCGCTGGCTGGCCGACGGAAGCCACCGGATCGTCGGCTGGGAGTGCGATCTCTCGAGCCAGACGGGAGCTAGCCAGGCAGGGTTGCTGCTCGGCAGTAACGAGAACATGCCCGCCTTCCGTTGGTACGAGAAGGATCGCGGCGCGCTGATGGTCTCCAGCAGCGTCGCCGATACGGCTGAGATGGAACGGCGCGCCAGCACCGGCAGCGGACTTCTGGCCGTTAGGGGCACGAGCCGCGGCAACCTGCTTTCCGGTGACGCGCCGCGGGCATCGGCGACGCTCAGCGTTGTTCGCGACAAGGAGCGCTCGCACTCCAGTGAATTCTTCGCCTTCTTTTCTGATCCTTCGGGGATGACCCGCACGCTGGTGCTCTCGGTCCACGACATTATTCTCGAGAAGCTCGCCTATTGGAAGCAGATTCGCGCCGGCGAAGAACACGTTCACCGCGGCGGCATCTACCCACTGCTGCGCGCGGCGATGACGGTCGTGATGCGCGAGCTGAACACGGCGACTCTGCTGGCCGACATCGTCGAGGGGGTGCCGGTTTCGTATTCCACTTACGTTGGCTATGACGAAGTGGCGCACCATTCGGGGATTCGCGCGCACGACGCCTTGACCGTGCTGAGGCGGCTTGATCGTCAATTGCTGCGGCTCGAACGGGCGCTTCCGCAGGCGCCGCGGCCCTACGAGATCGTTGTCCTCTCCGACCATGGGCAGTCGCAGGGAAGGCCTTTCCGCCAGCGCTGCGGCATGACCTTGGAGGAGGTCGTCGAACAGGCCTGCTCAGGCGACGGAGCGGTCAGCGCCCCACCGGCAGTGGCTGAATCGTGGGGCGAAATCGGCGGCTGGTTGACCGAGCTGGGTAACGACGACAGCGCCGGCGGCAGGATGATGGCGCGCGCGACGCGTGGTTTCGTTGGCGACGACGGTGTCGCGTTCGGTTCTGGGCGCGAAGCTCAGGATCAGCACCAAGCGATTACGAACGCCGCCAGCGAGGACCGGCCGGAAGTAATCGTGCTTGCCTCCGGTTGCCTCGGTTTGATTTCGTTCCCGCGCACGCCGGGGCGCTTGACGTTCGAAACGATCGAGCAGCAGCACCCTGGCCTCGTCGCCTCGCTTGCTGCCCATCCGCAGATCGGTTGGGTGATGGTTCGCTCTGAGCGTGAGGGAGCGGTCGTGCTCGGCGGGGAGGGCAGCTATCGCCTCAGCGATGACAGCGCCACCGGGATCAACCCGATTGCCCAATTCGGCGCTAATGCCGCGGATCATCTGCGCCGCCATGACAGCTTCAGTCACTGCCCCGACCTGCTCGTCAGCGGCGCCTACCTGCCGGATCAAGATGAGATCGTTCCGTTCGAAGAGTTCATGGGTTCGCACGGCGGGCTTGGCGGCGCGCAGATGCACCCGTTCGCCGTTGTGCCCAGCAGCTGGAGCGAAGCCGCCGGGCCGATCGTTGGCGCCGCGACGATGCATCATCAGCTGAAGAGCTGGATGGCTGAGAGCGGGCTGCCGATCGCTGAAACGCCCGCCGCGCTGAACTAGCCGGCAGCGATCGCTCCGCCACCAGCGCCGCTGTCAGCGGCAGCGCTTAGCGAAGCGACGGAAGAGCTCTCGGCCATAGTCGTTCCAGGCCGGCATGTGAGCGGTGCGCCCAGCTTCGAGCGCTTCCGCCTGATCGCGCCGCGCAGGATCAGTGTCGTCCGCGAGCAGCGGCGCGAGCCAGTGATCGAGCACTGAACTCTCAATCTCGGGGTGGTGCTGGAAGCCCCAAGCCTCGCCGTAGCGGAAAGCCTGGACACAGACGGAGTTGCTGGCCAGTGTCGTTGAGCCGGGAGGCGGCTGGAAGGCGTAGTCATGCCAAGCCAAGCCGGTCAGCGTGTCGGCCCCAAAGCCGGTCACTGGATCATCATGCGCGGCTTGGAGGACGTCGAACTGGGCCCAGCCGAACTCGCGCTCGCTCGCTTTGAATACCGAGCCACCGGCTACGTGGGCGATCATCTGGCCACCGAGGCAGACGCCAAACACCGGCCGCTCGTTTTCGATCCAGTCACGCACGACTTCGAACTCGCGCTCGAGGTAGGGGTAGAGATCAACTTCGCCAATGTTCTCGTCGCCGCCGAGAACTACGAGGCCTGAATACTGATCTAGCGGCCGCTGCGGCTCGCCGCCCTCGGCCGGAATCCAGTGTTCAATCGTTAGCGACTGCTCGGCCGCAGCGTCGGCGAATACGCCGACCGTGCCTCCGTCGGGGTGGGCGATCGCAAGGATCTCAGCCATATCTGAATCTCCGGTTACCGCCGGTTCCAAAGAAACCGAGCATCGCCCCACCGGCGCTGATCGCCGCGGCGACGAGGAAGGCGGCCGCGTAGTTGTTGCCCGATCCAACCGAGGCGACGACTCCGGCAAGCGGCGCTCCGAGCCCGACCCCGATGTCAAAGAATGCGAGGAAGGCGCCGAGTGCCGTCGCGCGCCGCGAGGAGTCTGTGTTCTCGATCACGATCACTGCCAGCGCTGGGAATACAAGTGACATCCCGCCGCCAGAGAGGATTGCCCCAACGAGCACGATCGGCAGCGAGCCCGCCAGTGCGACGACAACCATCCCGATCGCCTGGACGAGGCCTGCGACCAGCACCGTTGGCCGCGACCCAATCCGATCCGGAACGGACGAGAGCAGCAGCCTTGTGATCACGAAGGCGGCCGTGAAAGCAGTGAATACGGCTGCGCCGTTGCCGATTCCTTCAAAGTCCAGCAGCAGAACGACGAACGACATGAAGCTGCCGTAGGCGAGTGCGACCATCGCCAGCGCCGTCCCTGGCCTGAGCGCCGAAGAAGGTACCCAGCGCAACAGGCCGCGCTGGTTGCGACTGGCAATTACGGCGGCGCTCGGCCCCGGCTTAGCGGCGATCTCGCCACCGACCAGCTCCGCTTCCGCCAGCTCCTCGGAGGCCGACTGCTCGGTCGCATGTGCCTCCGGGATCAGACTGGCGATCACCAGCGCTACTAGCGGTGCAGCGACCGCGAAGGCCCAGACGGCGTTGTACCCGGCGCTGCTGAGAATGATCGATCCAAGCACGGCACCGATCGTTATTCCGCCCCAGACAGAGAGACCAAAAAGGCCAACTACGCGCGCTCGCCCCTCAACGGGGGCAAGGTCAACGATCCATGTAATCCCAGCCGTGTAGACCCAGCCCTCTCCGGTTCCCACAAGCAGTCGCGAAACTATTAGCCCCGCAACCCCAGCTGGAATGAACATCACTGCGGCGCCCAGGGCCGCGATTGCGATGCCGGTGATGTGGACGAGCTTGCGCCCGCGCTTATCGGCAATCCGGCCCGAGACCGGGCGCATCAGAATGCCAGTCACGGAGAAAGCGCCAATCACCAGCCCAACGGCGACGTCGCCGCCGCCGATCGGCCCCTTGACGAAAAGCGGCAGCACCGGGATCACCGCTCCAATTCCGAGAACGTTAATTAGCGTGGCTGCGAAGAGGGCGTAGGCTGCGGCCGAGCCCGCGCGCTTGGGCGCGGCACTAAGTCGCGGTTTCTGCTCAGCTAAGGAGTCGCTGCCCATCGGGCGGGAGCCTAGCGCGGATCACAAGCCGCGAACTAGCGCTACACTGAGTTTTCGACTCGCCTGGGGCGGGTCGTTTTTCTGCCCCAGACAGTCTTTTGACGCAACCTCTAACACCGGAGTCAACGCATGGCCCGTGGAGATGTACGCGTCGCGATCACCCTCGAGTGCGAGGACTGCAAGCGACGTAATTATCAAACGAACAAAAGCAAGCGCAACACGCCTGATCGCGTGACGCTGCGCAAATACTGTCGCTGGTGCCGCAGCCACACCAGCCACAAAGAGACGCGTTAGTGAGCTTCGAGCGGTGGCACGAAATCGCAAACGGGCAAAGCAGCGCAAGGCCAAGCGCGAGGCTTCTGGCGGCGGCGAAGGGATCGTCCGTGATGACATCCCTGCCTCGCTCGACCACTCGTCGGCCGATGTCGATGAGTTCGAAGCAAAGCTCGTCGCTGGTGCTGAAGGCACCCCTGCCGACCCAAAGGTCGACCCAAGCGCCGGTGGCGTCGTCCACCCTGAGGGGCTCAGCGCCGCAGAGTTCGCAGAGCTTGAGGACCGGATCGACGACGTCGAAGCCAAGATTGAAAGCGGCGACCAAGAGTCGATCAGCGAAGCTGAAGAGGCGCTCGAAGCTGACATTGAAGCTCGACAGGCAGCGGCAGCGCTCTCGCCAGCCAGCGCCGATCAGCCTGAGCGCAGGAAGTCGGTCTTCGGCCGCTTCTTCGACTTTCTTCGCGCCTCGTGGTCCGAGCTGCAGCGCGTTCAGTGGCCAGACCGCCGCCAAGTCGGGCAAGCAACTGCAGTCGTTCTTGGCTTCGTTGTGATCGCCGGCGCCTATCTTGGTCTCGCCGACTTCGCCGCTCAAAAAATCGTCAACCTAATTATCTGACCTTCAACACGATCTGGAACTCATGTATCGCTGGTACGTAATCAACACTCGCTCAAA
>JBIHZY010000006.1:0-22121 GCA_044240185.1 Solirubrobacteraceae bacterium | reverse complement strand
GAGGGCATCGCGTCGCGATCATCGCGCCCTCGACGTCGGCCGCGAAGGTCCGCGATGGACGGCGGCTGATCCGCAGCAGCGAGGGCGGGCTGCTTGACGGCGCTAGCGACGCGCCGCTGCTGGTAGCGGTGGGGCAATCGCTAGAGGCCGCGCCTGGACGGCGCAGGCTGGCACTGCCGAGCGACACGGCGCGCACGCTCGGGGCGCTCTTCGAGCAGACCCCGCTCGACATCTGCCATCTCCACGAACCTTTCGCTCCCTCGATCACAAGCGCAGCGCTGCGGGCATCGATTTCGCTCAACGTCGGCTCGTTCCACGCACCAGCAGAGCGGCTAGTCGCAACACAAGTAACTCGCAGGCTGGTGCGGACTCTCTTTGGCCGGCTCGACGCGCGCAGCGCCAGTTACGCGACGACAGCAACGATGATGGAGCGCCACTTCCCAGCCGAGTACGAGCTGCTCTCGCCAGGCGCGCCAGCGCTGAAGAGCGAGCGGCGGCCAAGCGGCGCGAATACGCCGCTGCGGATCGTCTTCATTGACGAAGAGGAGCGCTCGGCCCTACGCCTGCTGCTGCGCTCGCTGCGCTTGATCGAGAGCGAGCGGCCATGGGAACTGGTGATCAGCAGTAGCGCCGGCCGCTCCGCGACGCCGCTGCGCGCTGAGATCGCGGCCTGCGTCAGCTACGTCAGCCCCCGCGAAACAGCGACCGACGAACTACTCGCGAGCGCCGACATTGTCGTCGCCGCCTCCTCCGGGGCGCTGCCGCAGCCAGGGCTGCTGGCGCGCGCCGGGGCGGCAGGGGCCGCGGTCGTCGCCTCGCGCTTAGCGGTCTACGAAGAGGTAATCGCCGACGGCGAACGGGGGCTGCTGTTCGCGCCGCGCGAGATGTCGACGCTGGCGGCGCAGATCTCACGACTGCTTGACGACGACGGACTGCGCGAGCGGCTCAGCTCGGCCGCCAAACCGCGTAGCTGGGAGCAGGTTGCAGACGAGGTCGAAGCGACCTACGCGCAGGTCACAGCCCGGCGCAAGCCGCTGGCCGGGAACGCAGCGCTGGCGAGCAAGCTGGCGACGCGCCCGCTAATCGACGTTGACCTGCACATGCATACCGACCACAGCCACGACTGCGCGACGCCGGTCGAGTCGCTGCTGGAGACTGCCCGCGACCGTGGCCTCGGCGCAATCGCCGTGACCGAGCACAATGAGATCTCCGGCGCCGTCGCGGCGGCCGCGATCTGCGAGCAGTACGGAATCAAGGTGATCCTTGGCGAGGAGGTCAAGACGGCAAGCCAAGGCGAGGTGATCGGCCTCTTCATCACGGAGAAGATCGAGCGTGGGATGACGCTTAAAGAGACCGTCGCTGAGATCAAGCGGCAAGGCGGTCTCGTATACGTGCCACACCCGTTTGACCGGATGCACGCGGTCCCCGACTACGAGCACCTACTGCCAATCGTCGACCAAATCGATCTGATCGAGATCTACAACCCGCGTGTCGCGCTCGACAGCTTCAACGAAGAGGCGGCGCGCTTTGCCGCCAAGTACCGGATCCCCGCGGCGGCCGGCTCGGACTCGCACGTAACCCAAGGGCTTGGAACGGCGCGGGTGCGGATGCGCGACTTCGATGGCCCGGAAGAATTCCTCGAATCACTGCGCGAGGCGGAGATCCACACGACGCCAGCGAATTATGTATACGTCCAGGCTCTGAAGTTCATTCAGACAAAGGCAACCCCTGAGAGCGCCCGCCGTGCCTCACGCAAGCGCAAGGCGCGCAAGTCTCCGCGCAAGCTCTGATGCAGGCAAAGGGAGAACCCCGGCGACCGTCGAAACTGACTGAGCCGATGCCTGCAACCGAAGATGAGATCCGTGAGAAGTATCTAGAGCGAGCGATCCGTGAGATCAACTCGCTCTCGCGCGACGTCCAAGGCTGCAGCCACTGCCCGCGCGGCAACCTGATGCCGGTGCTCGGATCGGGCCACCCGCAGGCAGACATCATGCTCGTTAAGTACACGCCGACCGTCTCTGAGATCGAAGAGGGCGTCGCCTTCTACGGCCGCTCCGGCAATGCGATGCGCAAGTCGCTTAGCCGCCTGAACATTGACCCGCTGGCCGTTTACGGAACACTCTTCGTCAAGTGCCCTGTTGGTGACCCGGCGCTGGCCGACCCGGCTTGCTTGGCGCGCGTCGCTGAGGAGATCGCGATCGTCCAGCCACGGATCATCGTCGTGATGGGCGAGCAGGCAATGACGGCGCTGAATGAGTTGGAGCTTCCTTTGGCGCAGCAGATTGAGTGGAAGCCGGGCGAGATTCAGCCGCTGACCGACGCCTGCGACGTGCTCGTTACGCCCAACATTGATGACTCGCTCGACGCTGAAGATTCAAAGCGCGACTTCTGGGCCGCCTTCCGCTCGCTCGGCGAGTGGTGGGGCAACCTTCCTCCGTACTAAGAGCCGTTAGCGCGAAGGGCCGGTCGAGGGGAAGCGTTCCCCACCAGGGACGAGCCAGAATTCGTCGATCCGTTCGATCAGCCCCTCCTGCAGTTCGTAGAAGCCTGCGCAGATCAGCATCGTGTCGGGGCGCTGAACGTTGGCATGGACGGCGATGTCGAGGCCGCGGCCGGTGATGACGCGCTGGATCACAGTCTTGTTGTCGGGGTTGTGGACGAAGTGGAGCAGCGAGAGGTACTCCTCACGGCTCGGCTCGCGGCCCTGGTGGGGAAGCGAAATTCTCACGCCCGGGCGAACCAGCGCCGCGACGGCATCCCAATCGCCTTTCTGGCGCGCGCGCCAGAACCGCTCGATCGCATTAACGCTCATTACTCAGTCACCAAGACAATCTTGCCAAGTTTGCCGCCGGCCGCGAAGCTTTCGTACGCCGCAGCGGCCTGCTGAAGTGGGAATGATTGGTAGATCGGCACTGTGAAGGTCTGATCGTCGAAGCCAGCGAGGACGTTTTTTTCAAGCGCCCGTGCAGTCGCTGCCTTCTCTTCCAGCGGGCGCGAACGCAGAGTCGAGCCAGAGATGCTGGCGCGGCTACCCATTAAGGCGAGCAGGTTCAGCTCGCTGCGGAAGCCGGCCGAGACGCCAATCACGACGACGCGCGCTTGGCTGGCGAGGGCACTGAAGTTGGCATCCATATTGGGTGCGCCGATCAGCTCGAGGAGAACGTCGTAGGGGCCCAGTGCGTCGCTCTCGTCGGGGCCGCAGACAAGATCGGCGCCGAGCGCCGCTACCTCGCTGCGCCGAGCTTCATCGCGGACCGAAGCCGTCACGTGGGCGCCCGCCGCCTTTGCCAGCTGGACCGCGGCCGTGCCAACGCCGCCAGCGGCGCCGCTAATCAGAACGCGCTCGCCGAGCTGCAGCTTGGCCTGTGTGAAGAGCGCGTCGTGGGCCGTCGTGAAGGTTTCGGGCAAGCCGCCGGCCTGCGTCCAGTCGAGCGCAGCAGGCACAGGCATCAGCTGGCGTTCGTGCACGACGCAAAGCTCTGCTTGAGCGCCGCCACCGGCGATTGCCATCACGCGGTCACCGTCATCGAAGCGCTCAGCGCCGGGGCCGCGGGCGACAACCTCACCGGCCAACTCAAGGCCAGGGATGTCAAGCGGCGAACCGGGCGGCGGCGGGTAGGCGCCCTTCAGCTGCAACTGATCGGCTCCGTTGAGGCCGGCAGCGCGGACCTTCACGAGAACCTCGCCTGCTCCGGGCAGCGGGTCGGGGCGCTCGGCAATTACGAGCTCCTTCTCGTGAATGGTTACGGCAAGCATCGCGTCAGTCTAAGTCAGGAATCGCCGCGCGGGCGGGCGGCTTCGATCTCATCGTGGAGTCCGACCGGGTCATGCGAGTGCGGTTCGAGCGCAATAACGGCATCATCGTCGCCGCCCGGCTTCGTGTGGAGAGCATGGCGCGCCTCGTCAAGCGACATTCCGGTTGCTCGCAGAAGATCATTGGCAATCATCCGCACCTGGCCAACGACGATGCTGACGGCGAGGTTACGCGTGTGGTCGAGCGCCGCCGAGGCGGCCGTCGCGGCGCGCAGTGCGGCGACGCGAGCGATGTCGCGTTCCTTCTTGTCGGTAACTGAAGCGGCGACGTGGTTGGCAGCTTCGGCGAGGTCGCGCAGGCCGACGATCACGGTCGGTGGAACGGTGTTGCCTTGGCGCAGCGCCGCCGATGCGCCACGAGCCAACGAGACGACGCTGACCTGAACTCGCGTTACCTGCTCGACGGCGTAGGCGTAGCGGTCAACTGTTCCTAGCTGGCCGCGGCGGGCAACCGCGAGCCGCGAGGTCTCGTCGCTGACGGCGGCCGCGGCGCGAAGCGGTTCAACGTCGTGTTCGAGCTCGCGCGCGGCGTCAACTGCGCTGTCGGCCTGGGTCGAGCTGCCGCTCTCGAGCGCATCGGCAATTCTGCGCAGCGCGATCGATATCTGCTCGAGCGCCGGGTTGAGCGCCTCTTTCGCAAGTCGCGATGGGTTGAGCGGAAAGAGCACGAGCGTGAAGAGCAGCGCAGTACCAGCGCCGACGAGAATGTCGAGCAGGCGCGAAAAGCCATGCGGGTCGGCGGGAATCGCAAGGATCGCGACCAGCACGCCGCTCGCTGCTGCCTGATTGACGGCAAGCTGGTCACCGCCGGCAAAGACGACGACGCACATCACGATGAAGATCACGAGCCCGAGCTGCCAAGCGCCGACGCCGGTGTAGCGAACCATTAGGTCGGCGACGGCGATCCCGAGCGCAACGCCGAACGCCAACTGAAGCGCGCGCCCCGCGGTGCGGCCGGCGGTCACTCCCATCACAAGTACGGCAGAGATCGGCGCGAAGAATGGTTGCGGGTGACCGATCACATAAACCGCGATCAAGTAGGAGACCATCGCCGCCAGCGCAACTAAAGCCAGTCGCGGCGCTACTGCGCGCAGATGATCGAAACGCTGGCGCAGCGTGATCTTGTCGAGCGCCATCTCAAGCATCGGCTCTAACCCTGACCATCGGCGCGAGGACTTGCAAGGAGCGCTCTGCGCTCAGCACTCATGCCCGCTCAAATAGTGCGACGCACTCGATGTGAGGCGTCTGCGGGAACATGTCAACGGGGCGCACGCGAACCAACTTGTAGCCAGCTTCGACGATCTGCGCCGCGTTCGGCGCCAGCGTCGTCGGGTTGCAGGAGACGTAGACGATCTTTTTGGCACCGGCCTCGGCGACGCGCGCGATCACCTTCGCCGAGAGGCCCGAGCGGGGCGGATCGAGCACGATCAGGTCGGGGCGGCCTAACTCGTCAACGTCTTCTTTGAGCACGACGCGGACGTTGCCTGCGATGAAGCGGGCGTTCGTGATCTCGTTTGTGCGCGCGTTACGGCGCGCGTCCTCGACCGCCTCTTCGACGATCTCGACGCCGATCACTTCGCCGGCCCGCGGCGCGAGCGTGAGGCCGATCGAGCCGATCCCGCAGCAAAGGTCGTAGACGCGCTCCCAGCCCTTCAGGTCGGCGTACTCGCCGACCGTCGCGTATAGCTTCTCAGCCATCTCGGTGTTGGTCTGGAAGAAGGCTTCGCTGCCGAGCGAGAAGCGCAGCCCCGAACATTCCTCCTCGATTGCGCCAACGCCGTCGATCAAAACGTCGGTGCCGCCCTGGGTCGTCTCACCGCTGCTGGGGGCAACGGTGCGGATCACGCTGATCGCCCCGGCTTCGATCATCGCATCGGCAAAACGGCGCTGATCAAAGTCGCCTGGCGAGGTGACGATGCGGGCCTGAATCTGGCCGGTGCGGCGGCCTTCACGGACGACGAGATTGCGCAGCAGCCCTTCGTGCGTGCGGCGGTCATAAGCCTTAAGGCCCATCTCTTGGCAGACCTCAAGCGCCGCTTCGCGGATTCGGTTGGTGGCCTCGGAGGCTAGGAGGCAGTCATCCATCGGCAGGATCCGCGACCAAGAACCGGGGGCATGGAAGCCGCAGCAGAGCGTGCCGTCCTCTTCAACTCCGAACGAGAACTCAAGCTTGTTGCGGTAGCGCCACTCTTCGACCGCCGGAATGATCGGTTCGAGCTCGAAGCCGTCGAGCTTGCCGATCCTTCGTAGCGCGTCGTCAACCTGCTCGCTCTTGACTTCCAGCTGGCGCTCGTAGCTGAGCACCTGCCAAGCAGCACCGGGATGGTCGGCGAGCGGCTCGATCCGATCTGGGCCGGGCTCAAGCATCTCTAGCGGCCGCGCCTCGGCGAAGGCGCGCTTGCGCTTCGTTACTTCAATCCGAACGAGGTCGCCAGGAACCGTGTCGCGGACAAAAATGACGTAGCTGCGATCGGCTACGGCAACGCGCGCGATCCCCTTGCCGCCGTTGGCGAGCCCTTCGATTCGTACCTCAAGACGATCGCCGCGGTCGATCCGCGTGCGTTCGCCTTCTGCTGTCGGCTGCTCAGTCATTGAGCTGAGGATCGCAGCATCGCCGAGCTAATGAGTGGCCAGCAGCCACTCGAGCAGTGCCTTCTGCGCGTGGCGGCGGTTTTCTGCCTGATCCCAGATCCGCTGGCGCTTGCCATAGAGCAGCTCGGCGCTGATCTCTTCGCCGGGGTGGGCCGGCAGGCAGTGGAGTGCGATTGCCTCGTCGCCAGCATGCGAAAGCAGATCCTCGTCGAGCCGGAACGGTTCCAGCGCGGCGCGGCGCTCGTCGGCCGTCTGCTCATCGCCCATAGAGACCCAGACGTCGGTGTAGAGCGCGTCTGCGCCGACGACCGCGGCGGCTGGATCGTTGCTGCGCTCGCCACCGCAGTCGGGTTCAAGTTCGTAGCCCTGCGGCGAGGCGACGACGACGTCGAGCCCGACTGCTGTTCCGAGTAGAGCCAACGAGCGGGCGACGTTGTTGCCATCGCCGACGTAGGCGAGCTTCATCTCGTCGAGCGGCCGGTCCGGAAATGCCTCTTGCAGCGTCATCAGGTCGGCCAGCGCCTGCGAAGGGTGATGACGCTCAGTCAGCATGTTGAAGACGGGGATCGAGCCTTCGGCGGCAAGCTCTTCGATCAGCGCGTCGGGGCCTGTGCGCACTCCAACGGCGGCAACTTGGCCGGAAAGGACGCGGGCCGTGTCGGCGATCGACTCGCCGCGTGAGAGCTGCATCTCGCCGGGGCGCAGCACGACGGCATGGCCGCCTAGCTCTGCAACACCGACCTCGTACGAGAGCCGCGTCCGCGTGCTCGGCTTCTCAAAGATCAAGGCGACACTCTTGCCGGCCAACGCGTCGGACGAGGCAGGCGCGGCCTTCAGCTGATGGGCGCGCGCCAGCACTGCGAGCAGCTGCTCGCGGTCAAGCTCTTCACCGGTGAGAAAGTGGCGTGGCAAGCGCGTGACAATACGCCCGCCGGGCCTTAATTAGCGCGCTATTTGTTGCAGCGGCGCGCCAACTTGGCGCCGGCGTCAGCGGCTCTCGT
This sequence comes from Solirubrobacteraceae bacterium, assembly GCA_044240185.1. Taxonomy (GTDB): domain Bacteria; phylum Actinomycetota; class Thermoleophilia; order Solirubrobacterales; family Solirubrobacteraceae; genus F1-60-MAGs163. The sequence goes on along the minus strand of JBIHZY010000006.1, from coordinate 14,715 downwards.
CAAGCTCTTCGCCGGCGCCGCGGCGAATCCCGAAGCCGCGCAAGGCAAGAATTGCTCGCTCCCCAAGCGAGCCACGCTTGGGCAGCACGCCGAGCTGAACGGTTGCGTCGTAGGCATCGAAGAAGGCGCGAACGCGCCAGAGCTTCTCGCGCGGTGGGTCAAGCTCGCAGTAGAGGACGGCGTGAACGGTGATCATCTTGTTCGTCGCAGGGATTCCCGACAGCGCGGCGCGGTGGACGCCGCTGACGAGCACAGGCACGGCGACGTAACGACCATCGCTGAGCCGCTCGCCGGCGCTCTCAACGGTCGCGTCAGGGAAGGCCTGCCAAAGCTGCGCGGCGCGGTCGGCAAGCGCATCGGGCCCGTAGAGCGGCTCCGGGCTGGACGGGTCGGTCCAGTGCAGGTCGGCGGCGCAGACATCACGAAAGGCGGCTCGGCGGCGTTCGGTCCAAGCTTGTAGAAAGGCGTCGAGAAGATCGTCCATCGCGCTTCAGCGTAGAGCGGCTGCGGCCGATCTGCTGCGCCAGCCTGCCAAACTAAAAGCTGATGGGACGACGTAGCCGCAAACAGAGCCTGACCGAGCCCGGGGCAAAGGCCGAGCGCAAGCCACGGCTTAGTAGCGCCGAGCGCGACGAGATTGCGCGCGCTGAGCTGAAGCCACTAGCGCCTGGTGAGCGACCGTTGGCGGTCAAGATCTCAGCCGGCCTCGCGGGCGCGCTAGCGGTCGCCAACGTCGCCTTCTACTTCGCAGGTGTTGAGGTCCAGGGCCAAAAGCCAGCGCTGGTCGGAGTGCTGCTGTTCGCCGCCGTGATGCTGCTCGCGGCCTGGGGCATGTGGACTCTGCGCTACTGGGCGCTGCTCGGCTTCCAAGCACTGCTGGCGATCACGTTGGTGATTGCTGGGCTCTCGCTGATGGTCGCGGGCAACGTGCTGGCAGTGATTCTTTGCGTCGTAATTCTGCTCGGCGGTGGCTGGCTGTTCTGGAAGCTGATCCGCGTGCTCGGCCGCGTCAAGGTTCCGGTCATGCGCGGCGGCTGAACCCCACCACGAAGTCTCGCGCGTATTTCCTACACTCGCCTTATGGCCAACGAAAGCTTCGACTGCATCATCATCGGTTCAGGACCGGGGGGATACGTCGCAGCGATCCGCGCAGCGCAGTTGGGAATGAGCGTCGCCGTCGTCGAGCAGGACAAGATCGGTGGTCGCTGCCTCAACTACGCCTGCATCCCAGCAAAGGCCGTGCTGCGCTCGGCCGACATCATCTCCGAGATCCGCGAGGCGGGCGAGTTTGGCATCACTGTCGCTGAGCCAAGCGTCGACTTCGGTGCTGTTAGCGCACGCCGCGAAGAGGTAATCGGCACGCTCGTCGGCGGCGTCGAGATGCTGCTGAAGAAGAACAAGGTTGAGCTGATCACTGGAACGGCGACGCTGACCGGCGGTAAGCGCGTGAGCGTCGACGGACGCGAGCTGGAAGCCGCGAAGGCGATCATCCTCGCGGCCGGCTCTGTCGCCCGCGCGATTCCTGGCGCGAGTTTCGGTGGAACCGTGATCGACACAGCGCAGGCTTGGGCGCTCGAGGCGCTGCCGAAAAAGTTGGCCGTTGTCGGCTCCGGCCCGTCGGGCTGCGAGATCGCCAGCGCCTACGCTCGCTTCGGCGTTGAGGTTGAACTTTTCGAAGCGCTCGATCGAGTTCTGCCAACCGAGGACAAGGACATCTCGCGACTGGTCGAGCGCGGCCTCGCCAAGCAGGGCATCACGATTCACACGTCGACTCTGATCGGTGAGATCAAAGCTGGCAAGAACTCCGCCAGCTACAGCTACGGCGAGGAGAAGGGCGAAGCCGACTGGCTCGTAATCGCGGCCGGCCGCGGAGCCGACGTTGAAAGCCTCGGTATTGGAGCCGCCGGTTTGGATCTCGACGAGCATGGCCTGATAGCCGTCGATGGCCAGCTGCGCACCAGCGCCGAAGGGATCTACGCGATCGGCGACCTCGTCCAGGGCCCAGCGCTGGCGCACAAGGCAAGCGAAGAGGGAATCATCGCCGTCGAAGCGATCGCCGGTGAGAACCCCACACCGCTCGACTACATCGACATTCCGCGAGCGACCTTCTGCACTCCAAACGTCGCCAGCTTCGGGCTGACCGAAGAGCAGGCCAAGGAGCAAGGCTTCGACGTAACCGTCGGCAAGGTTCCCTACGGCGCTGTCGGCGCAGGCACGCTCTACGGCGACCGCGGCGGGCTAGTCAAAATTGTCGGCGACAAAAAATACGGCGAGCTGCTCGGCGCGCACATCGTCGGAGCGAAGGCGACCGAACTGATCCAGGAACTTGTCAACGCGAAACTGCTCGAAGGTGGCTACCCGGAGGTAGCGCGCTTCATCCACGGCCATCCGACGATGAGCGAAGCAGTGCTGGAAGCGGCCCGCGCCGCCGACGGCTGGCTGATTCACGGCTAGACGACGATGGAGCAGCAGCCGGCCTTCTACTTCGACCTGGCCAGCCCTGAGTCTTATCTCTCGGCCGAGCGGATCATGACTTTGCTGCCGGTGGCGGCGGAGTGGATTCCGATCCGCGGTTCATCGCTGCCAGCGCTTAGCGATGCCGCCGAAGAGCGGGCGCTGGTTGACGCGCTCGCCGAGCAGCGCTCACTGCAAGCTCCGCGCTGGCCTTCCCCGCTCCCCTTTGAAAGCGAGCAGGCGATGCTGGCGGCCACATATGCGAAGCAGATCGGCCGCACGGTGCCATTCGCGCTGGCGGCGTTCCGTCAGGCTTACGCCGGTGGTCGCGCGCTCGACAGCGACGACAACATCGTGATCGCCGGTTCGGCCTGCGAGATGCACCCGGCGGCGCTGCTGAAGGGTTGCCAGCTGCGCACAGTCCGCGACGGACTCGAAGCAGCCACTGCGCTAGCGCTAGAGCGAGGCGTGCGCGACGTGCCAGCCGTTTGGGTGCCTGGCACAGACGGCGCGGCCGATCAGCTCTTCCACGGCGACGATCAGCTCGAGGCTGCGGCAGCAGCGATGAGCGAACAGGCGACGGCTCGATGAGCGCCTTTCGCGACTACGACGTGATCGTCACGCGGACCGGCCTCGCTCCCGGGCTCCTTGCTGCCTCAGATCGCTTCGACCACATCGAAGTCGTCTCGGTCGAGGAGCTCGAAGTAGTGCTGTTCTGGGATGTCCCGGCGCGCGCCACCGGCCGGATGGAAGCATCGCTGCGCGACGACCTCCAGCGGCTCGCTAGCGACGAGTTCATCGCCCGCTGGAGCGCTGTCGAAAGCGACGAGGACTACTAGCGTCAAAACTACTAGGCTGGGCTGAGATGACCGACGAGCAGCTGATCGAAGCGACGTTGGCGCTATTCGGTGACAGGAAGCGGGCCTCACGTGGCTGAGATCATGATGCCGAGGCTCTCCGACTCGATGGAGGAAGGAACGATCGTGCGCTGGCTGAAGCGCGACGGCGACGAAGTCGCGCTCGGCGAGGAGCTAGTCGAAATCGAGACCGACAAGGCGACGCTGGCTTACGAGTCGGATGCCGCGGGGACGCTTCAGATCACTGCACAGGAGGGCGCGACGCTGCCGGTCGGCGCGAAGATCGCCTTGATTGGCGGCGATGATTCAGTCCCGAGCGCGGCGCCAGCCAAAACAGCAAGCGGAGATGAGACGAGCGGCCGAGGCGCCGTTACCACGACGGAGCCGACTCGTACACAGGCGCTGATCGCAAGGCGGATGGCTGAATCGCGCGCCACCGTTCCCTCTTTTACGCTGCAAATCAGCGTCGACATGACGACTGCGACAACGCTGCGCGCTGAAGCCAAAGCGGTCGATGATGCGGGCCAAGCGGTGCCGACGATTAACGACATGGTCGTCAAGGCCGCAGCTCTGGCGCTGCGCGAGCAGCCGCAGGCCAACGGTGCCTGGCGCGACGGAAAGTTTGAGCACTACTCGCGCGTCAATATCGGTGTGGCCGTCGCGGGGCCAGGAACCCTCGTCGTCCCAACCGTCTTCGACGCCGACGCGAAGACGCTGGCCGAGATCTCGGCTGAAACAGGCGCCCTTGCTGAGCGCGTGCGAAGCGGCACGATCACCCCGCCTCAAACCAGCGGCGGCACTTTCACTGTCAGCAATCTCGGAATGTTTGGCGTGCGCAGCTTCGAGGCCGTGATCAACACGCCGCAGGCGGCAATCCTCGCCGTCGGCGCAGTCGAGCAGCGCGCCGCCGTTCACGAAGGGGAAATCGAGGCACGGATGCTGATGGAGCTGACGCTGGCCTGCGACCACCGAATCCTCTACGGCGCCGACGGCGCCAAGCTGCTGGCCCGAATCAAAGCGCTGCTCGAAGCACCGCTCTCGCTCGCGAGCTGAGAGTAGGCTGGAGCAGCAATGAGCGAACGCGCCGAGGAATGCTCGGTTGTACAGCTAGGGCGGCTCGACTACGGCGAGGCAAACGCCCTGCAGGAGCGAGTTCGCGACGCTCGCGAGGCGGGGCTGATCGGCGACACGCTGCTGCTGCTCGAACACAATCCGGTCTACACGCGCGGGCGCCGCAGCAGCCCTGAGGAGCTTCTCCACGAGGCGGCTTGGTACGCCGAGCGCGGAATCGAGATCGTTGACGTCAACCGCGGCGGCCGAGTCACCTACCACGCTCCCGGCCAGCTGGTTGGTTACCCAATCGTCAAAACGAGCGACGTCGTTGCCCACGTCCGTTCGCTTGAGCGCGTGATCATCACCGCGCTGGGATCGCTTGGCGTTAAGGCCCGAGCGCGCGTCGATGAGGGCTCCGACTTCACCGGAGTCTGGGTCGGACAGCGAAAGATTGCCTCGATCGGCGTTCACCTTCGCCGCTCAATCACGACGCACGGCTTCGCGATCAACCTCGAGATGGACCTCGAGCCGTGGCAGTGGATCGTCCCCTGCGGCTTGCAGGCCGAGATCACCTCGCTTGCCGCTGAAACCGGCGCGGCGGTCGACGAGGCCGCCTTCACGGCCGAGGTCAGCCGCGCCTGGGCCGATGAACTCGGTGCAAAGGCCGAAGCGATCAGCAGCGAACGCTTGGCTCGCCTGATCACACCGACCGACGCCACGCTAGCCTGACACTGTGGCCATCGAGCCGACGATCCGCTCCCACCAGACCCGCTCACGTTCCAATCCCGGCGGGATGGACGTAAGCGCCGTACTCGGCGCCGACGTCCAGCCGATACGCGCGCGCAAGCCGCCGTGGTTCAAGGTGCCGCCACCGGGAGGCGAGAAGTACCGCCAGCTTTCGGCGATGATCAAGGAGGAGAACCTCCACACCGTCTGCCAGGAGGCCGCCTGCCCGAACGTTGGCGAATGCTGGGAGCGCGGCACGGCGACGTTCATGATCCTCGGCGACACCTGTACTCGGCGCTGCGGCTTCTGCAACGTCAACAGTGGCAAGCCGACCTGGAACGACCCGCTCGAACCAGCCCGCGTCGCTCGCTCGATCGCGAAGATGGGTCTGCGCCACGCCGTGATCACGAGCGTTGACCGCGACGACCTGCCCGACTACGGGGCAGGGATCTGGGCGGCAACGATTCGCCAATGCCGCTCGCAGGCGCCGGACTGCAAGGTTGAGGTGCTGACGCCCGACTTCCGCGGCGAAGAGATGCCGCTGGCGCGAGTGCTGGCCGCAGGCCCCGACGTCTTCAACCACAACGTTGAGGTTGTGCCACGGCTCTATTCGGTCGCGCGGCGCGGTTCACGATGGGAGCGCTCACTGCGCGTGCTTCGCAACGCCCGCGCGATCGGTGGCGAACAGCTCGTTACTAAGTCAGGGCTGATGGTTGGCCTTGGCGAAACTCACGACGAGATGATCGGCGCCTTTGCCGACCTGCGTGACGCGGGCGTTCAGGTGCTTACCGTCGGCCAGTACCTGAGGCCAACCGAAGACCACCTGCCGGTCGTGCGTTACTGGCACCCCGACGAATTCAAGGCGCTCGAAGTTGCCGCATACGAGCTTGGCTTCTCACACATCGCCGCCGGCCCCCTGGTCCGCTCCAGCTACCACGCCGACGAGCACGTCCCCCAGCAGCGGCCCGGTGTCGGCCCGCTCAGCGCCGCCGCCGGCGCCTAGTCAGAGGGAAGGCCAAGGATGCGCACCGCGCTGCTTGTAATCGTTTTCATCTTCCTGCTCGCCTTCTTCGCGATTACGCTCGTGACAATCAAAACCGAAGGGCTGACGGTGCTCACAGTCCTGTCGATCGTGATCATCGCGCTGATGGGAATCGGAATCTTCGGCGCGCTCGCAAGTGGGGCTGATCGCGACGAGTGAGCGGTTCGTATTATGCTTCGAAGTAGACGTTGACCGACCAGTCAGTCAAAGGAGCAGTCCGTGGATCTCAATGACACACCAGAGCAGGCCGAGTACCGCAAAGAGGTGCGTGCGTGGCTCGACGCCAACAAGGCAGATGCCCCAATTCTTCAGGGCGAAGGCGCCCTCACCGACCCCGACGAGATTCTCGTCGCGCACCGCGCTTGGCAGGGCAAACTTGCCGAAGCAGGGCTAGCCGGAGCCACATGGCCGAAGGAGTACGGCGGCCAGGGAATCGGCCCCGTCGAGTCGGTTGTGATCAGCCAAGAGATGCAGGAGGCTGGCGTTCCCGGCATCCTCGACGTGATCGGCGTCGGCATGCTCGGGCCAACAATCATCGCCCACGGCACCGAAGAGCAGAAGCAGCGCTACCTCGGGCCGATGCTCCACGCCGATGAGATCTGGTGCCAGATGTTCTCCGAGCCCGCAGCCGGGTCGGACCTCGCCGCCGTGCAGACGCGCGCAAAGCACAACGACGACGGCACCTGGACGCTGAATGGTCAGAAGGTTTGGACGACCAACGCTCAATTCGCCGCCTACGGCCTGATTCTCGCCCGCACCAACCCCGACATCCCGAAGCACAAGGGGATGACGATGTTCATCGTGCCGATGGACGCCGAAGGGATCACCGTCCGCGGCCTCAGGCAGATCTCCGGTGAAGCAGAGTTCAACGAGGTCTTCTTCGATGACGTCGTAATCGACGCCGATTCGGTCGTCGGTGGCGAAGAGAACGGCTGGGGCGTTGGCCTGACGACACTGATGTTCGAGCGCCTGACGATCGGCCTCGGCTCATCGTCATTCGGTTACCGCGCAACGCGCTTCGCCGAGGCGATCGCTGCAGATGCAACGGCAGCAAACGATCACGAGGTTCGCCACAACTTCGGTGAACTGGCCGCCGAGCTGGAGGCGATCCGCTGGACCGGCTACCGGTCGATCAGCGCGCTTCAGGACGGACAGATTCCAGGGCCGGAGTTCGGCCTTGCAAAGGTCACGACCGTCAACTGCGCCGTCCGCGCCGGCGACCTGATCGCCGACATCGTTGGGCCAGAAGCGCTCGACGAGGACAGCGAGTGGGCATACATGATCTCGTTCCTACCGGGCCTCAAATCGGCCGGCGGGACAGAAGAGATCCTGCGCAACACGATCGGCGAGCGCGTCCTCGGACTGCCGCCGGAGCCACGACTTGACAAGGGCATCCCGTTCAGCGAACTGCGTGCCAAGGAGAAGGAAGGTGCAGCAGCATGAACCTCGGACTCTCAGATGAGCAGGAGTTCCTACGCGACGCAGCGGCAGACGCTTTCTCGCGCGTAAAGACCGTCGAAGCTGCCCGCGAGGCAATCGAAGACGAATCAGCGATGCCGGACATGTGGCCAACGGCCGCGGAAGCTGGCTGGCTTGGACTGCTCGTAAGCGAGGAGAACGGCGGCGCTGGGCTCGGAGCCTACGACGCAATGTTGATCGCTCAAGAGGCCGGCAAGGTCTTGGCCGGTGTGCCGCTACTCGGCGCGCTTCCGGCTTCGATGCTGCTCGACCTCGGTGGCAGCGACAAGACTGCAGCGGTAGCCGCAGGCGAGCTGAAGGCCTCATGGCTGCCAGCCTGCCCGCCAAGCTCGATCGAGCCACGTTGGACCGTTGAACCGGTCGAAGGAATGGCCCGCCCCGACGCTCCGGCAGCAACCGTTGATGGCGACACCGTCACGTTCAATGGAACCGTTGGCTGGGCACCGGATGCGGGCGAGGCAGAGCTGCTCGTCGTGATCGGTGTTGACTCAGGCGGCAATCCTGTTGCCGGCGCGGTTGAGGCCAATGCTTCCGGCGTAAAGGTCGACGCCGACTGGCGCTACGACGCAACCCGCCGCCTGGCGACAGTCACTCTCGACGGTGCAAGCGGAACAAAGCTAAACCTCGACGCAGAGCAGATCGCACGCGCTTGGTACCTCGTTCAGGCACTGATCGCAGCGGAATCTGTCGGCACGATGGAGAAGGCGCTTGAGGTATCGCTCGAGTACGCGAAAGAGCGTTATACGTTCGGCCGCGCAATCGGTTCGTATCAAGCGATCAAGCACGGACTCGTTGAGATTCTGCGCCGGGTAGAGAACTCCAAGTCGCTCTGCATCTACGCAGGCTTCGCGTTCAGCGACAAGCCTGACGAGATTGCTTACGCCGCCAGCTGCGCACGTTCAGTTGCTGGCGCCGGGCTCGACTTCACTGCCCGCCAGCAGATCGCCGTTCACGGCGGCATCGGTGCAACTTGGGAGCACGACGCGCCGCTGACGTTCCGCCGCGCGCAGCTAAACCGCCGCCTTGTCGGTGGCCATGGAATGTCAACCGACCGCGTTGCCGACGAGCTTCTCAACGGCCGCGGGCCGGTAGTCAGCATCGGCTAAGGGGCTAGGCGCAAAGCGATCTTCGGCGAGTAAAGTCGGCTGATGGCCGAACCGCAGGACCCATCGGAGATGACAGTTCAGCGCCACGCCGAGGCGCTGGCGTCGCTCCCCGGCGACGACGGCAGCAGCGCAGCAAACGCAGAGCGCGGGCTGATTGCGGCCGCGCCAAGCGATCTGCAGATTAAGGACGCGGAAGGCCGCGTCCTCTGGAGCCTCGCCGAGTACGGCTTCCTTGAACTGGCCGAAGCTCCCGAAAGCGTCCACCCGGCGCTCTGGCGGCTGGCGCGACTGAACATGAACGCCGGCCTCTTTGAGGTTGCCGAAGGCGTCTACCAAGTGCGCGGCTACGACATATCGAACATGACGCTGATCGAGGGCGATGAGGGCGTGATCGTTGTTGACCCGCTTGTATCTCCAGAGTGCGCGGCCGCGGCACTCGCGCTGTATCGCGATGCGCGCGGCGAGCGGAAGGTGACCGCGGTGCTGCACACGCACAGCCACGTTGATCACTTCGGCGGCATCCGCGGCGTGCTCAGCGAAGGCGATGAGGTCCCAATCTGGGCTCCGGCCGGCTTCACCGACGCGGCCGTTAGCGAGAACGTGATCGCCGGCTCAGTGATGGTGCGCCGCGCCGCCTACATGTACGGCTCAAACCTTCCGCGCGGTCCGCGTGGACAGGTCGATGTGGCGATCGGCAAAGGAGTTTCGACCGGTCGACCGTCTCTGATGGCGATAACCGATGAGGTCACCAAAACCGGCCAGCAGGCGACGATCGACGGCGTCCTCTTTGAGTTCCAGATGGTTCCAGAGACTGAGGCCCCGGCCGAACTGAACTTCTTCCTGCCAGAGCGAGGCGCCCTCTGCGTTGTCGAGACAGCGACGCAAGTGCTGCACAACATCCTCACGATCCGCGGCGCGCAGGTCCGCGACGCGCTGTGGTGGTCGCAGTGCATAAACGAATCGATCGAGCTCTTCGGCTCCCGTACCGAGGTCCTCTTTGCCGGCCACCACTGGCCAACCTGGGGCAACGAGGAAGTCGCAAAATTCCTCAGCGAGCAGCGCGATCTATACCGCTTCCTTCACGACCAAACGATCCGTCTCGCAGGCGAAGGGCTTAACGGCGAGGAGATTGCTGAGCGTATTGAGCTACCGGAACGGCTCGCAGAGCTATGGCATACGCGCGGTGCCTACGGCTCGATGCGGCACAACGCGCGTGGGATCTACCAGCGCTACTTCGGCGTCTACGACGGCAACCCGGTGAACCTTGACCCGCTTGCACCGAGCGATGCTGGCAGCCGCTACGTCGAGGCGATCGGCGGCGGCGAACGAGCGCTTGAGATCGCGGCGCAAGCGCTAGAGAGCGGAGATGAGCGCTGGGCAGCGACGCTGGCCGGCCACGTCGTCTTCGCAGAGCCAGAGAACGCAGCTGCGCGTGAGCTTCAGGCCGCGGCCTTCGAGCAGCTTGGCTACCAGACCGAGAACGCGACCTGGCGCAACGCTTACCTGACCGGAGCCAGCGAACTGCGCGACGGCGTTAGCAGTGAAAGCCTGCGCGCGCAGGCTCCAGACATCGTGCGCGCGCTGCCAACCGGCCAGCTCTTCGATGCGATGGGAACGCGGCTCAACGGCGAGCGGGCGGCAGAGAACGATCTGATCGTGGCTTGGAACTTCACCGACATTGATGAGCAGTGGACGCTCCGAGTGACCAACGGAGCGCTCAGCACCGTCGCTGGCAGGCTCGACGAGAACGCTGGAGCCATCGTCACGACAACACGGGCCACGCTCAACTCGCTGATCCTGCAGGAGATCGACGCAATCGAAGCGTTCAGCTCAGGCGCGATCAGCGTTGACGGCGACCCGATGGCGCTCGCCGGCTTCCTTGGCCTGCTGGACGACCCGCCGCAGGACTTTCCGATCGTCACGCCGCGCGGCTAGTCGGCCGCGGTTCCGCCCACGTCAGCGCCGGAAGGAGCTTCGGCGCCACCGTTGCGCTTGCTGCGGGCCGGTGCGAAGCTGGCGACCTTCCAACTTCCACCAACGTTGACGAGCGTTATCTGCCCGATCCTAACCAGCTGGGCAGTGGCCTTGTCGCCGCTGATCTTCACGTCGGTGACCTTCAATTGTGAGAGGCCGGGAAGATCAGTCAGTGTGATCGCTGCCTTCGACGCGCAGGCCTGCGCGGCCGCTGCGCCACTAGCTCCGGCGCTCGTGCCGACCTGCAGGCCGCAGAGCGTTGTGGCATCGCCCTCCTCAGCGGCCTGAACGTAGCTGGTGACTGTCGCCTCAACCTGCGCGCTGCTGGACTGCTGCGACGTCGTCGTTGAAGTTGTCGCGGTCGGCGTCGTCGTCGCACTGGTCGTCATCGGGACCGTCTCATCGACGCTGACCGTGTCGGAACTGCCACCGCCGCTACTGGAGACCAGCGCCGCGGCCGCGACGCCAGCCCCAATAACCACTAGAAAGACGATCAGAACGGTTGTGCGGTTCACTGCTCAGATGCTAAAGCGTCAAGCGGAGAGTGCTTTTTTCAGCCCGGCAATCGCCTTGTCGGCGACCTTGCCGAAGCCAAGGCCCAGCGCCGGATCAAAAATCTTCAAAGGGCCCTTCAAGGTCAGCTCAGCATCGTATGTGACGAGCGAGCCGGTCCCGTCAGCCTCGACCGTGATCTCGTCAACGCTGACAATCGTCGAGCTTTCGCCGCGAACGATGAAGCGGCGCGGCGCCTCATAGAGCGTCGTTTCGTAGATCAGCTTGATCGTGCGGCCAAAGAAACCAGCGTCGAGCTCGACGCGGTTACCGACACCAAGCGGCCCGTCATCAAGCCTGCGAGCCGCCGAGATGCCTGGATCCCATTCGGCCGTGGTCGAAAAATCGGCCAAGTAGGCGAAGACTTCCGCCGGCGGCTTCGGGCTCGTGACTGTTTTGTGGGCGTGGGCCATCTGTAGGGCAGCGCAAGCAAATGCGCTTCCCTACACGCTAGCGCTCCGGTAAATGGAGCTAGCCGGACTCGAACCGGCGGCCTCCTGGGTGCGATCCAGGCGCTCTCCCAACTGAGCTATAGCCCCGCAAATGCGAGTGTAGCCGGGCTTCAGCGCCACAGGCTGCCGCGTTGCTTTCTCTCCGCTAGGCTTGCCGAATGGGAATGCTTGATGACGCAATCCGGGAGCATCTGGATCTGAAGCGCCGACAAGGCGCCGACCCAACCGAGATCGCACAGCTCGAAACCGAGGCGCTCGGAGGCGGCAAGGATGCCGAACTCGAGGTCGAGGAGGAAGCTGAGGCCGTCGAAGCCGAAGCGGCCGTAGAGGCTGAGGAGAACGCCGCTGAGGAAGCAGTCGAGCCTGAGCCAGAGATCCCCGTCGCCGACGAGCCAGCTAAGCCTGAGCCGGAAGCGGCCCAGCCAACCGAGCAGTTCAGCCCTGAAGAGGTCGAAGCTGCGATGCGCGCGGAACCGGTCGCTGAGCCAGAACCAGCGCCGATCGCTGAGCCAGCGCCTGATCCTGAGCCGATCGCGCAGCCAGAGCCGGAGCTATTCGAGCCCGAAGACGCCCCTGAAGCTGCGACCGAAGCCGAAGAGAGCACCGTTGAGGCCCGCGACGAGCTGGAAGAGACCCCCGACTTCCTCGAAGAGACACCTGAGCACGACCGGCTGTGGTTCGAACGCAAGCCGCCGCGCGACTTCGACTTCTGAGCCGCTCCGTTAAGGAATGCGGTTCGTCGTCATCGCCCGCTTGACGAGCTTGACGCTGGCGCTGCGCGGCTTGCGCTCGAGCGTCTTGGCGTTGAACGAGTAGAGGCCAAACTTCGGCGTGTAGCCGGAGACCCACTCGAAGTTGTCGGTCAGCGACCAACCGATCCAGCCGACAACGTTGGCCTCCTTCGAGACGATCGAGGCGCGCATCTGGCGGAGGTGATCACGCAGGTAAGCGGGGCGAAGGCGATCTTTCGCATCGGCGATCCCGCTCTCGGTAACGATCACTGGCAGCTTGTAGCTCCCGGCAGTCTTCAGCACCTGGCGGAAGCCAGCCGGGAAGATCTCGGAGCCGAAATCGCTGCAGACGGTTGGGCATGGCGCAGCCATTGGCGCGCGCTGCCAGCGGTAAGAGGTTGATGGCAGAAAGTCGAGCACCGGGATCCGTGGCGTGATCGAGGCGCCAAGGCCAGTGGCACGGCCACGGAAGTAGTAGTTAACGCCAACGAAGTCGGCGCGGCGCCCGTGAACTGCGCGCTCAGTTGGGCTAAGCACACCATCAGCGTTGGCATCAAAGTCGCCTTTCACGGCGGCGTTGAGGAAGACGCGATTGAAGAGGTAGTCGGCGTTTTTGGTCGCTGCCACGTCGGCGGCGCTGGCTGGGTTGGTCGGCGTGAAGGCGACCATGCTCTGCACCACGCCGACCTTCGAGCTTGGGTCAAGCTTCTTGACCACCTGATACGCGACCGAGTTGGCGGCCTCAAGGTTGCCAATCGCAGCGACGGCAGCAGTGAAGCTATAGGCGCCGGGGGGAAAGTCGCCCGCGAGGACGCCGGGGATATTCGCGTAGCCGTTCGTTGTCACAACCATCGGCTCGTTGAGCGGCGCCCAGCGGTCAACCAGATCGCCAAAGCGCCAAGCGGCCCAGGCCGAATAGCGCTCGAACTCGGTCACAGTCGCGCTGTCAAGCCAGCCTGCCCGCTGCAGCTGCGGCAGATCGGCGTTCGGATCGCGGCCTTCCAACGCAGCGTGGACGGCGAGCGGGTCGTGGATCCAGCCTGGCAGCGTGAAGTGATTGAGCGTGACGAAAGGCGACATCTTGCTGGCGCGGATCGCCTTCAGGATCGCGCGGTAGCGACTGACCGCCTTCGGGTCAGCTTGGCGGTCCAGAGCGCGCAACATTTCCGCACTTGTCGCGGCACCGGCGGGAAGATTCGTCGGTTGCTTGGGGAAAAGGCGGCTCCACTCCAAGCCCATCCGGAAGAGGTTGGCGCCTAGTCCGCCGCGGGCGAGTTTGATGTCGGCGGCGTACTTCGACCAGAAGCCTGGGCCGTTCTCAGGCATCTCTCCACTGACCTTGTTACTGGCGATGTTGCCACTGTCGTGAACCCAAGCCCACCAGTCGCTGGTCGGGTCGGTGTCACGGCCGCGCCCCATATCGGACTGGAAACCGGAGATCGCCGTGCCCCAGAGGAAGCCCTTCGGCATCGATCCTCCGGCGGGCTGCTGCGCGACGCTAACGGCTGGCAGGGCGGCGAACGCCGCGGCGACCGCGACGACGACGGCAAGGCGAGAAGGGAAAAAGGAGCGGCAAGAGGAGGTCACAACAGCAAAATCTACCGCTACCGAGGTGGTCGCGGCGCCGGGTCATGGCCGCGGGCTCTAAACTGCGAGCCTGAGGGGCCATAGCTCAGCTGGGAGAGCGCCGCCTTTGCAAGGCGGAGGTCGTCGGTTCGATCCCGACTGGCTCCATCGAACAGCACGCGCAGCGAAAGCGGCGCGCTGGTGATCGGTCTTGGAATAGGATCGTCTGATGCGAACTCGCGTCCTCTTGGTGTCTCTTACTGCAGCACTCGCTGCTGGATCGCTCAGTGCAGCTTCGGCAAGCGCTCAGGGCACGCCAGCAACGGTCTGGCTCTGCAAACCAGGGTTGGCATCCAACCCTTGCAGCAGCTCGGCAAAGACAACGCTGATCAAACCGAACGGCTCGAAGGTGACTGAGCCACTGAACGCCCAGGCGAAGCAGCCAATCGACTGCTTCTACGTCTACCCGACCGTAAGTCAGCAGATGACGGCAAACGCGAATCTTGAGATCACGGCGGCTGAAACCGGCGTCGCGATTGCTCAGGCCTCGCGCTTTACGTCAAAGTGTCGCGTCTACGCGCCGATGTACCGGCAGTTAACCCTCGCGCGGCTCTTTGGCCGCGCCACCGACGCGGCAGACCCAGCGCTCGCCTACAACGACGTCAAAGCAGCTTGGAACGAATACCTCGCGAAGTACAACAAGGGCCGCGGAGTTGTTCTGAT
>JBIHZY010000097.1:0-7119 GCA_044240185.1 Solirubrobacteraceae bacterium | reverse complement strand
CGCCGAGCAGGCACGGCAGTATCTGACCGAACTTGCTAGCGGCGCGCACGAGGTGATCGGTGGGATCGCACTAATTGACGTCGATGGCGTCAGGCGGACCACGCTCGCGAGAACTGAGGTTGAGTTCTTCCCCCTTAGCGCCGAGCAGATTGACGCGCAGGTAGATCTAGACGAATGGCAGGATCGCGCCGGCGGTTACGCAATTCAGCTCTCTGGCGACGAGATGGTGGCGCGGATCGGTGATGACCGGCTCAACGTCGTGGGGCTCTCAGTAGCTGCCTTGGGCGGCCTTGTGCAAGGACTCTTGCCCAGTGGAAGCACAGCCCCAAATCGCTACACTGATTAAACACGTGGACCGTCGGTTATTCCCTTAAGGAATCGCTTTCCGCCCACGTTTTTCTGTCCATGGGCGTCCTTAGCTACTTGACTGGAATGGGCGGCCGCGACATGGCCGTCGATCTCGGCACGGCCAATACGCTGGTTTATGTGCGCGGTAGGGGCATTGTGCTCTCCGAGCCGAGCGTTGTTGCGATCGACGCGCGCAGCGGCGAAGTTCACGCCGTCGGCGTTGAAGCAAAACGGATGCTCGGGCGTACACCAGGGACGATCCAGGCGATCCGCCCACTTAAGGACGGCGTGATCGCCGACTTCGATGTGACCGAAGCGATGCTTCGCCATTTCATTCAGAAGGTCCACCAGGGCCGCTGGGCGCACCCGCGCGTAGTCGTCTGTGTTCCTTCCGGCGTGACCGGCGTTGAGAAGCGCGCAGTCGAAGAGGCTTGCCTCTCCGCCGGGGCACGCCAGGCCTACCTGATTGAGGAGCCAATGGCCGCCGCGATTGGCGCTGGCCTGCCGATCGGCGAGCCGACCGGTTCGATGATCGTTGACATCGGCGGCGGCACCAGCGAGGTCGCTGTGATTTCACTTGGAGGGATTGTCGTCTCCCGCTCAATTAGAATTGGTGGAGATGAACTCGATGAAGCGATCATCAATTACGCCAAGCGTGAGTACAAGCTCTTGATCGGCCAGCAGACCGCCGAGGAGCTGAAACTTGAGATCGGTTCGGCATTCCCGTTGGCCGAGGAGTTCCAGGCCGAGATTCGAGGTCGCGATCTCGTGACCGGCCTTCCAAAGACGATCGCGCTCAGCAGCGAAGAGGTGCGCGGCGCGATCGAGGAACCGCTCTCTCAGATCATCGCCGCAATCAAGGAGACGCTCGACAGCACGCCGCCGGAGCTCTCGTCCGACATCATGGACCGCGGCATCATGCTCGCCGGCGGCGGCGCCTTGCTGCGCGGCCTCGACGAGCGACTGCGCAGCGAAACTCACATGCCGGCCCATCTTGCCGAATCACCTTTGACTTGTGTTGCCGTGGGCTCAGGTCGCTCACTTGAAGAATTTGAAGTGATTCACAAAACTAACCGCTCAGCAAGGAAGCGTCGCAGGCGCTAAGCGCCGCAGCTACGACAAACGCTCATGCCTTGCCTAACCAACATTTTGAGATGTACGACCGGACTATTCGTCGGCGGCGGTTAACGCTAGCGGCGCTACTGGCGTGCTCGCTGCTGCTGTTGACCGTCTACTTCGGCGAGTCCAACGGTGGCGCGCTTCACAACGTCCAGCGCGGCGTCTTTAGCGTCTTTGCTCCGATCCAAGCGGGTGCCTCGACGGTGCTGAAACCGGCCCGCGACCTGTTCGGCTGGTTTGGCGACACGTTTGACGCGAAGGCCCGCCTCAGCGAGCTTGAGAGCTCGAACCAGCAGCTCCGGGCGAGGGCGATCGCTGGAAGCGAAGCGTTGCGCATAAACGGGCAGCTGCAAGGACTGCTCAATCTCGATAATGCCGGTGGCCTCGCCGCTGCGAAGCCTGTCACAGCTCGCGTTATCGGCCGATCGCCGACCGTTTGGTATTCGACCGTGACGATCAACCAAGGCAGCAACAGTGGAATTAAGATCGGCAACCCTGTAATCAACAGCAATGGCCTGATCGGCCAGGTCTCGACGGTCACCGGCAACGCTTCAATCGTCACTCTGATCAGCGACGGTGAGCTTGCTGTCCCCGCGCGCGTCAGCGCTGGCGGCGCCGAAGGCGTCGTCCAAGCCGGCGTGGGCGGCCCCGACGACCTCCGTCTTAAGTTCATCGCCCGCCGCTTTCGCGTCGAGCCAGGGGCCGCCGTTGTGACGGCAGGAACGCTCTCCAACAAGCCTGGCCTTGAGTCGCTCTACCCGCCGGGGATTCCGATCGGCTCAGTAACCCGTGTAGTCGACCCAGGGACCGACGCGCAGAGGATTTATCTGCGCTCATACGCTGACCTGCAGAAGCTTGAGATCGTCCAAGTCCTGACCGAACCGATTAACGGGAATCGACGATGAACTTGAACTATCGAAGCCTTGGATGGCGGCTCGCCTTGATCTGCGTCGTGACCGTTGTCTTCCAGGTGGCAGCCGTCTCGCAGGTCACAATTCTCGGCGTCAACGCCGACCTCGTGCCCCTCGTCGCCGCCTCGGTTGGGCTAATCGTCGGCTCGCTGCCCGGGGCGATCTTCGGTTTCGCGATTGGCATGCTGCTCGACTTTGCACTCGTTGAGACGGTGGGAGTCGCCTCGCTGATCCTGCTGGCAATCGGTTACTTGGCTGGCAGGCTGCGCGAGCTCCGCGACCCGCAGGGCGCAATCGTTCCACTCTTAGTCGGTGCCGCGGCCACCGCCGCCGCTCAGCTTGGTTTCTCGCTCTTGACCGTCCTGCTGGGGCAGCAGGTGCCGTTCGGCTGGGCGCTGCTGTGGGAGCTACTGGGGACGGTTGCTTTCAACGCCGTGATCGCAATTCCGGTTTACCTGATCGTGCGCCGCTGCCTGCTCGCTGCGCTCCCTGAAGATCCTCGCCGTCGCCGTCGGCGTGCCTACACGACCGGCGGGCTCTCGCCGCTCTCGCGCTCATGATCGATCCACTCGACAAGACACCACTGCGCAGCATCGGCGAGTCGCCACTCTCGCCGCAGCTGGCGATGCGCGTTGCGATGCTCGGTGGCATCGCTCTAGTGCTGTTCTCGATCGTTTTCTTCAAACTTTGGTTCCTACAAGTTCTGACCGGTGATCAGGCCGTCCGCGAGGCAGCCGACAACCGCGTGCGAACGGTCGCTGTCGCGGCGCCGCGCGGAGCCGTTCTTGACCGTAACGGCAAGACGCTCGTTGAGAATCGGCCGGCTTCGGTGATGCAGCTCGACCCCGCGCAGCTTCCCGCTGCCACTCGCG
The DNA here is from genome assembly GCA_044240185.1 of Solirubrobacteraceae bacterium. Taxonomy (GTDB): domain Bacteria; phylum Actinomycetota; class Thermoleophilia; order Solirubrobacterales; family Solirubrobacteraceae; genus F1-60-MAGs163. The sequence goes on along the minus strand of JBIHZY010000097.1, from coordinate 3,869 downwards.
AGGCGGCGGCAACGTGGGGGCAGGAGATGACAACTTGGGCCCGCACCCCGCGCAGCGAGCGCGGCCCTCGCCCGAAGGTCCCCGCTCCCGCCAACGCGGCGCTTGAAAAGCGCTACGCGCAGCTGGCCACGGTGTTGGGAATCTCGCCAAAGACGATCAACGAGCGCGTGATTCAGCAGCTCGCCCAGCTGCCGTACGCCAACGTGCGCGTCCAAGTCGACGTTCCGACCACGGTCCGCAACTATCTGCTTGAACGGCCAGGTCGATTCCCCGGCGTCAGTATCGACCAGATCTACGTGCGCCGCTATCCCAGCGGCGTCGGCGCCGCGCAGCTACTTGGTGCGGTTGGCCAGGTCAGTCCCGAGCAGCTCAAGGCCGATTCGTTCCGCGGTGTGATCTCCGGCGCGATCGTCGGCCAGGAGGGGATCGAACGCTCCTACGACCGATACCTACGAGGGTCCGACGGAACTAAGAGCATCACGATCGACGCTGCCGGGAAGCTAAAGGGCCAACGCATCTCGCGCGAGTCACGCGCCGGTGACAGCGTCCGCACCTCGCTCGACTCAAGCCTGCAGCGCAGCGGCGAGAGCGCATTGGCGTCAGCGATGAGCGGCGGCGGCACGGCTGGTGCCTTCGTCGCACTCGACCCCCGTGATGGCCGCGTGTTGGCGCTCGGCTCGGCCCCGACATACGACCCGAGCGTGCGCGCCAAGCCGATTCCAACTCAGGCCGATTACGAGCGCCTATTCGGCGAAGCCGCAGGAGCGCCGCTCTTCAACCGTGCGATCAGCGGCAGCTACCCGACCGCTTCGATCTTCAAGCCAATTACCGCGCTCGCAGCGCTCGACAGTGGCGTGATCACGACTGACGCGAGCGTCAACGACCCCGGTGTGCTCACGGTTGGCAAGCAGAAGTTCTATAACGCCGGTCGTCAAGCGAACGGGCCCGTAAGTTTGGTCCGCGCGCTGCAGGTTTCCTCCGATGTTTACTTCTACACGCTCGGCCGCGATGCCAACCCGATGAAAGGTCAAATCATCCAAAGTTGGGCACGCAAACTCGGCCTCGACAAGGCAACTGGGATCGACCTTCCAGGAGAGGCGTCGGGAACTATCCCTGACCGCCAATGGCGCGCAGAGCAAAATGCCAAGGAGGTTGCTTGGGAGAAGCAGAGCGGCAAGAAATGCCCGCCGGATTGCCTCTACTCGGATAAGCGACCATGGTCGGTCGGTGACAACATTCAGCTCTCCGTCGGCCAGGGTGACGTCCAGGCCTCGCCGCTGCAGATGGCAGTTGCCTACTCGGCGATCGCCAACGGCGGCACAGTTGTTCGGCCACACCTGGCCACGGCGATCGAGAGCGAAACTGGGCAGCAGCTCGAACGGATTGTGGCGCCGCCACTGCGCCGCGTCGTAATCGACCCCAGCTATCAGAAGTCGATCCTCGACGGGCTCCACCAATCGACGCTCGGCGACGGCACCTCGGCCGACGTTTTCAGCGGCTGGAATCAAGCAAAATTCCCCGTTTACGGCAAGACAGGCACGGCAGAGCGACCACCGCGGCCTGATCAATCCTGGTACGCCGCATACGTACCGAGTGCGACCAAACCGATCGTGATCGTCGCAACAGTTGAAGACGGCGGCTTTGGCGCTGAGGCCGCCGCGCCGGCTGTCTGCAAAATGCTCGCGACTTGGTTTTCTCAGCCCGACCGCTGCTCGTCAGGAGCGTCGACGACGCGATGAGCGCGACTACCGTCATCCAACGCAGCAGCGACGACTCAAAGGCCGAGAAGGCGATCGGCTTGCAGTTGCCATTTGATCTCACGCTCGTCTTGGCAACGCTCGGGCTCGCGGTCTGCTCGCTGATGACGATTGCTTCGGCGACCGCTAACGACATTCCCGGCAGCCCGGATTACTTCCTGATCCGCCAATTGATCTACTTCGTCATCGGCGCGCTGGTCGCGGTCGGCATCTGGCGCAGCGACTATTCGCGCCTGCGCGAGCTCAAGTACTTCCTTTACGGGCTACTGATCGCTTCGATTCTGGCCGTGACCGCCTTTGGATCGGTCGCTCGTGGTTCGCGCCGAGCAGTCGACCTCCCATTCTTCTCGTTTCAGGCCTCCGAACTAGGCAAGGTGTTGTTGATCGTTTCGCTTTCGGCGTTCACGATCGACATGACGCGCCGCGTGGCGGACCGTCGAACGACGGTTCGCTTGATGCTGATTGGCTTCGCGCCGGCAGCACTTGTGATGCTTCAGCCTGACCTTGGCTCGGCCCTGGTATTTGTCGCCATTACTTTGGCGGTCCTATTCATCGCAGGCGTTCCGTGGCAGCACTTCGCGGCGTTTGGCGCTCTCGCCGTAGTGGCGGTAGCGCTTTCGCTGGCAGTGCTGCCAAGCGTCGGCATAAACGTTTTGCACAGTTATCAAAAGGACCGCCTAACGGCGTTCCTGCATCCGTCCGAGACATCGGGCAAAGAGGGTTATCAGCAGAACCAGTCGCGCATCGCGATCGGGTCCGGCGAAAAGACCGGACGCGGCAGCAGCGCGACTCAGACCGAGTACAACTTCCTCCCCGAACACCACACCGACTTTATTTTCGCCGTAGTTGGCGAACGGTGGGGCTTCGCGGGGGCGGCATTCGTCCTTTCGCTTTACGCGCTGATCATTTGGCGCGCGCTGCGGATCCTGACAATGGCAAAGAACCTCTACGGCGCCTTACTGGCCGGTGGCATCGTCGTGATGCTGATGTTCCAGGTCTTTGTTAACGTCGGAATGACAGTCGGCATCATGCCGATTACGGGAATCCCGTTGCCGCTAATGAGTTACGGAGGCTCGTCGCTAATCGCGACGATGATCGCCGTCGGTCTGCTGCAGTCGATCTACGCTCAAGGCCGCAGGGCCGCGATGTCGCAGGGACGGGTGCTCCAATTCCAATGAAAAGAGCTACCCAATGAAGAAGCAAGTATTAGTCAGCGTTGACCCGTGGGAGACCCGCGTTGCGCTGCTCGAACAGGCAGGAACTCCAGCTACGGAGCGCGACCAGCGCCCGTCGGAGAAAGCAAACCCCTCGGCCGGCTACCGCGTAGCCGAGCTATACATCGAACGGCGAGGCAGCCGCTCGATCGTAGGCAATGTCTACAAGGGCCAAGTCGACAACGTGATCGACGGGCTCGAAGCGGCATTTATCGACATCGGGCTTGAGAAGAACGCCTTTCTGCACATTGATGAGATCGTCCTGCCAGGCGTTGAGACGCCGCGGCGCGGTCGCGGCGAAGAGGGCGGCAAGAAGATCAGCTCGCTGCTGAAAAAGGGCCAAGAGGTCGTCGTCCAAGTTGTCAAGGATCCACTGAAGACGAAGGGTGCACGCTGCTCGATGGAGCTTGCAATCGCCGGCCGCTACATGGTCTACACGCCAAGCGGTGAGGGCGTAGGGATCTCAAAGAGGCTTGAGGACAAGGAGCGCGCACGTCTGCGCCGCGCGCTCAAGGATCTCGACATCAAGAGCGGTGGTGCGATTCTGCGGACTGCCGCCCATGGCGCCACGAAGGAAGATTTTGAACGTGAGCTGCCTTACCTCTTCAAGCTGCATGAAGTCCTAGTTGAGCGGGCGGAAGGCCAGTCGGCTCCGTCGCTCGTCTTCCAAGAAGCCGACCTTTCGGTGCGCGTCGTGCGCGACATCTTCAGCGTTGATTTCGAACGCGCAATCGTTGACGACGAAGGTCAGTACAACCGCCTGCGTTCGTTCTTCGAGCGCACAGCTCCCGAGCTCGTTGAGCGCGTAGAGCTATGGCAGGAATCGACACCGCTCTTTGAGCAGGCAGGAGTAGAGGAGGTAATTGAAGGCGTCACTTCGAGGCGCGTTGATCTCCCA
>JBIHZY010000096.1:0-7203 GCA_044240185.1 Solirubrobacteraceae bacterium | reverse complement strand
CGCGCCGGTCTCGACATTCCATCGCAAGAACTACTTTTATCCCGATCTGCCGAAGGGTTACCAGATCAGCCAATTTGATCTACCGCTCTGCTCGGGTGGAAAAATCGGCTCCGTCAATATCCACCGTGTCCACCTCGAGGAGGACGCCGCAAAGCTCAATCACGCCGGCGCGAGTGGGCGAATTCAAGGCGCTGACAGCTCGATTGTCGACTTCAATCGCGGGGGCACGCCGCTGGCGGAGATCGTCACCGAACCCGAGATCCGTTCAGCCGAGCAGGCCGGCGAGTGGCTGCGGCTGCTGCGCACAACGCTGAGGACGCTCGGCGTGAGCGATGTCAACATGGAGGAGGGCTCGCTGCGCTGCGACGCCAACATCTCGCTGCGCCCGGTCGGCACCGACCAGCTTGGGACAAAGACCGAGCTGAAGAACATGAACTCGTTCCGTTTTATTGAGCGAGGGATCCGCGCTGAGGTTGAACGGCAGCGGGCGCTGATCGACGCGGGCGAGAGCGTCACTCAGGAGACGCTCCACTTTGACCCCAAGACTGAGTCGATTACCTCGCTGCGGTCAAAGGAAGAGGCGCATGATTACCGCTACTTCCCGGAACCCGATCTTCCACCGGTCGTAATTACCGAAGCGATGCTGGCGCGCGCCGCCGCCGCGCTCCCCGAGCTGCCAGCGGCGCGCGAACAGCGCTACGTCGAACAGCTCGCGCTTAGCGCCGAAACCGCGAGGCTGTTCGCTTGGCGCGCCGAGCTGGCCGACTACTTTGATGCAGTCTGCGCAGCGGACACCTCGCTAGAGCCGCAACTCTGTGCCAACTGGGTCACCGAGCTCCAAGGGAGGCTCGGCGATGAAGAGGCCGAAGACTCGAAGGTCAGCGCCGAGGCGCTAGCACAGCTCGCCGCGCTCGTCGCTTCGTCAGCGATCAACCAAGGCGGCGCAAAACAGGTGCTCGACCAGCTCGTCGCCAACGGTGGGCAGCCGGCAGGAATTGTCGAAGCCGAAGGGCTCGAGGCCGTCGGTGGCGCCGACGAGCTGGCGCCGATTGTCGCGGCTGCGCTCGAAGCCAACCCTGATCTGACCGAGCGGCTCCGCAGCGGCGACATGAAACCAATCGGCGTAATCATCGGCGAAGTGATGAAGCAGACACGTGGCCGCGCCGACGGTAAAGAGGTAACGGCGCTGGTTCGCGCGCAGCTCGGCCTCTCGTAAGCGCCGGCGACTCGTAGACTTGGCCAATGGCTGGTGGTGGCTACCTCGTAATTGCGTTCTGCTTCGGGCTCGCCGGCGGCATCGTCGGCAAGATCAAGGGTGGCTCGTTCGTGATCTGGTTCGTAATCAGCTTCCTGATCCCATTCTTCGGTTTAGTGGCCGCGATCTTCATGAGGAATGAGGCGACCGAATTGCGCCGCGAGTGCCCTGGCTGCGGCAAGGTCGTTCCTGCCCACGATGCTCTCTGCACGCGCTGCGGAGCGGAGCTGTATCTGCCGCCTGAAGAGGAGCTGTTGCCGTCAAAGTTCACCGAGAAGATCCACGGCCGCTAGCGCTTAGAGCCGCACCGGGTGTGGCGCTGCAACGCTGGAGGAGACCAAGTTCGCTGTTAGAATCTGCGATTCGGCCGTACCGGTCGGCAAAACTCTAATCGGGAAAGGAACGACCGCCAATGCGAGCAGTAGACGCAATCATGGAGTGCCTTAAGGCAGAGGGCGTCGAGGTCGTATTCGGCCTTCCCGGAGGAGCCAACTTGCCCACTTACGACGCCTTCGTCGACTCTGACATCAAGCACATCCTCGTGCGCCATGAAGCCGGCGGTGGTCACGCCGCCGAGGGCTACGCAAAGGCGACCGGCAAAGTTGGCGTTGCCTTCGGAACTTCAGGGCCAGGCGCAACAAACCTCGTCACGCCGATCGTTGACGCGATGATGGATTCAGTTCCAGTCGTGTTCATGACAGGTCAGATCCGCAGCGACCTGCTCGGCACCGACGGTTTTCAAGAAGCCGACACGATCGGCATCACGATGCCTGGCGTCAAGCACTCCTTCATGGTGACCGACGCTCAAGAGATCCCGCGCACGATCCACGAGGCTTTCTACATTGCCCGCAGCGGCCGCCCGGGCCCCGTCGTAGTCGACATCCCGGTTGACGTTTCTCGCGCAGAGATCGACTACGTGCCGATCACTGAGGTTTCTCTGCCTGGCTACCAGCCCAACATCGAAGGCAACGCGAAGCAGATCCGTCAGGCAGCAAAAGCACTCGCAGCCGCAAAGCGACCGGTGCTCTACGTCGGCGGCGGGGTCGTCCTTGGCGACGCCTCCGAGGAGCTGCGCGCGCTAGCCGCGAGCGACCGCTTCCCGGTCACGAGCACGCTGATGGGCCTCGGATCTTTCCCGTCAGAAGGCTCGCAGTGGCTCGGGATGCTCGGCATGCACGGCACACGGACAGCGAACTACTCGATGGACCAAGCAGATCTGATCTGCGCTATCGGTGCTCGCTTCGACGATCGCATCACCGGCAAGCTCGACGAATTTGCACCGCACGCGAAGTTCATCCACATCGACGTCGATCCGGCCGAAATCTCGAAGAACGTGCCGGCTCACATTCCGATCGTTGGCGACGTCAAGTCGATCCTGCCTCACCTAACTTCTGAATACCGCGCGCTTGGCGCGGATTCGGCGCGGCTTGACGATTGGCTTGAGAAGATCGACGCATGGAAGAAGGAATTCCCGCTCGGCTACAGCGACACCGATGACAATGAGATTCGCCCGCAATACATGGTCGAAGCTGTCTACGAGGCGACCGGCGGCAACGCGATCATCTGCTCCGACGTCGGCCAGCACCAGATGTGGACGGCGCAGTACTACCACTTCCCTGAGCCGCGTCGTTGGATCAACTCGGGCGGCCTCGGGACGATGGGCTTTGGTTTGCCTGCAGCGATGGGGGCGAAGGTCGGTTGCCCGGATCAGGACGTCGTGCTGATCGCTGGCGACGGCTCGATCCAGATGAACATTCAAGAGCTCGCCGCCTGCTCTCAGGAAGGCATTGACGTCAAGGTGCTGATCATGAATAACGGCTGCCTTGGGATGGTCCGTCAGTGGCAGGAGCTCTTCTGGGAGAAGCGCTACTCGCATGTCGACATGGGCGACTTCCCGGATTACGTCAAGCTCGCCGAGGCCTACGGAGCAACCGGCATCCGCTTGACCGACAAGTCCACTCTGGTTGACGATATTCGCGCTGCGATCGCCACTCCCGGCCCGGTCGTCGTTGACGTTCGGGTCACCGAAGAAGAGAATGTCTACCCAATGATTTCTCCTGGAATGCCAGCCCGCGACATGGTCGGATGATGAGCGCCGACGGCGGAACATCAGAGACGCTCAGCCTCGACGCGCTTCACGCCAGCGTCGATGTTCGGAGCGGTCGCAAGCATGTCCTCTCGATCCTTGTTGAGAACAAGCCAGGAGTTCTGACCCGCGTCGCGGGCCTCTTCACTCGGCGCGGTTTCAACATTGACACGCTCGCTGTTGGACCAACCGATGACGAGGCAATTTCGCGCATAACGCTGACGGTCGACGGTGCGCTCCACCCGATTGATCAGGTCACGAAGCAGCTGCACAAGCTCGTAAACGTGCTGAAGATCCGCGACCTTGAACCGGGCGACAGCCTCGCGCGTGAACTTGCACTTTTCAAGGTCACCGTCGACGGCCCGCAGCGCGCAGAAGTTATGCAGATCTGTGACGTCTTTCGCGGCAAAGTTGTCGACGTCAGTAAGCAATCGGTGATCTTTGAGGTGACCGGCACAACCGAGAAGATCACGGCCTTCGACGAGATGCTGAAGCCCTTCGGCCTCGTCGAAATGATGCGCACGGGCGAAATCGGAATAGCGCGCGGTCGCGACGAAACTTAAGGCCCTGAGCAGTCCAAGCGGCTGCCCGATCCGTATAGAGATGTAGTGACTACGACTGGCTTCAAAGGCGATCAGGCCTTTGCGCTATCCAGCGAGGACCAGTCGCGGCTGCTCTTGCAGATCACGGCGGCGATCAGAGAAGCGCGCCGCGTCCAAGGCGCTGAGGTGCTCGCCGCGATCAGCGTCGAATTGCCCGCGGCGACCGATCCAAGCGCTGTTGTTGTGGCTTCGAGGAAACCTGACGAGGCCTGGTTCTGTTTTGAACAGCCTGACCGTGAGCGCGCCGCGCTTGCCGCGCTCGGTTGCGCGAAACTGATCGAAGCTGCGGGCGCCGATCGCTTTGCCCAGGCTGCGGCGATCTGGAACGGGTTGGCTCGCAGTGCCCATTACGACGGTGCTGACGGAATGGTTGGTGGTGGACCTGTAGCGGTTGGTGGATTCGCTTTTGCCGATGATGGCGGTAAGGCACCGCAGTGGAGCGGCTTCGCTCCGGCGTCGCTAATCGTTCCGGAGCTTTCGATCAGTAGGCGCGGTGGCGACGTTTCGATGACGCTTAACGCCGTCGTGACAGCCGACGACGACGCGTTCCAGATTGCTGAGCGGCTTTCAGCTAGGGCTGCTGAGCTCCAGAACCGGCCGCTCGCGATGCTCGACCCAGACCCGTCGCAGCAGAGCCGCGTCGTCGGCACGATGCCGCCAGAGCATTACGAACAGGCAGTCGCTCGGGCTGTCACGCTGATAGATGCCGGCGAGCTCGAGAAGATCGTCCTCGCCCGTGAAGTGCAGATCCATTCGGCGCAGCCGTTTTCAGCCGAAGCAATTTTCGGGGTCCTTCGCGAAGCTTTCAGCGGCTGCCATGTCTTTGCCGTCGGCCGAGGCGAAAACACTCTTATCGCCGCCAGCCCTGAACTGCTCGTCCGTCGCGAAGGGATGCGTGCGGCGACGCTTGCGCTGGCCGGCTCGACCCGCCGCAGCGCCGATCCAGCGGTCGATAGCCACCTTGGCGAGCAGCTACTCCGCTCAGCAAAAGACCGCGAAGAGCAGCAGATCGTCGTGCGCCGAATCGTCCAGACGCTCCAGCCGCTCAGCGTTTGGGTAACGGCAGCAGACGAGCCAATGATCGCGCAGATGGCGAACATCCAGCACCTCGCGACGCCGATTCGCGCTCAGCTCCGAGATTCGATTGGCGCAATTGAGCTGGCCGGCGCGCTTCACCCAACACCGGCCGTCGGCGGCGAGCCACACGACGTTGCCGCACCTCTGATCCCTGCGCTCGAGGGGCTCGATCGTGGCTGGTATGCCGGGCCTGTCGGCTGGACCGACCTCAACGGTGACGGTGAGTTCTGCGTGGCGCTGCGCTGCGCACTAGTCGGCGGCAATCTTGCCCGCTGCTACGCCGGCGTTGGCGTCGTTAGCGGTTCCGACCCTGCGGCTGAGCTCGCTGAGACGGAAGTTAAACTCGCCGCGCTGTTGCCGGTTCTAGCTACCTAGCGGGCCAGCGCAACGGCGACGCTTTTCCAGAGCTCTTTGTGCAGCGCGACATTTTCCCCACGGTCTGTGCGCAAATGAATCAGCTGCGTGCCGTCGCTGCCAACGCTGTAGTCCAGCGCCGCGGAAAACTCATCGAGCGTCGAAGCTTCGAGTAGATGCAAGCCGAACGCTTCAGCTACCGCATCGATCTTCAGCCCCGTCGGAGTCAGCACGTGCTGGTCATAGAAGCGCTCGTGTTCGGAAACCTCAAGGAAGTCAAAGATGCCGCCGCCTTGATTGTCGATCAGGACGATCGTCAGCGGCACGGCTAGACGGCGGGCAGTCAGGAGAGAGCCGACGTCATGCGCGAAGGCGACGTCGCCGATCATTAGAACGGTCGGCCCATCGCTGGCTGCGGCTACTCCGTAAGCCGTCGCAATGGTGCCGTCGATGCCGTTTGCGCCGCGGTTGCTGAGCACGCGAATCGGCTCTTCGCGATTGGCGAAGAACGACTCGACGTCGCGGATCGGCATCGACGACGCAACTACGAGGTTGGCGTCTGCCGGCAGCTGCGCACCAAGTTGGCGCGCCACAGCGGGCTCAGAGAGTTGCTCACCGAGAACCTCGTCGATTGCTTCGTGGGCGAAAGCATCGGCCTGCTGCCAGCCGGTAGCCCAGGCAGCGTCCCCGACCGCACAGCTTTCAGCCAGCAGTTCGAGGACGGCTGCGGGTTGTGCGTCCAAGACGAGGTCGGCCATCATCGCCGGATCCTGCCAGGCCATCTCTGGATCTATCAGTACCTGCACCGCGTCGAGGTCGGCCAGCCAGCCGCGGAGCGCCTTCGAGGCGGGCATGTCGCCAATCCGCAAGACGGCGGTTGGCCTTGCACTGAGGGCTAGCGGCTCTGCCCGCAGCAACGCGTCGTAGTGAGCAACCGATTGGTCGCCAGAACGGGCGCCGCTGAGTGGGTCGGCGAGCAATGGCCAACCGCTAGCGGCGCAGAACGACGCTACTGCCGCCGCAAACCGCGGGCCGTTCAGGGCTCCCTCGACCCGCCCAGCAACAACCACCCCTTTTGGCGCCGTGGCGACGATTGGCGCCAGCATCTCGGCTGCAAGTAGTGGGTCGCCGAAGGCCTGCGCCCGCGCCGTCCACGGCCGACGGTCGTCACGGCCGACCTCGAAGGCTGTTGGCTCTGGCAGCGGCGTGGCGGGAAGCAGAGGGTCACGGAAGGGAAAGTTCAGGTGGACCGGACCGCGACGTCGGCCGAGCGTTGTCCACGCAGCGCGGCACGCGAGAGAGCGGATCCAGCGCGCGGTTTCCGGGGTCAGAGCGTCAACTCCGACCTCGGTGAAGGAGAGCACGCTGTCGCCATAAAGCTTGACTTGGTCCATCGTCTGGCCGGCGCCGATCGCGCGCAGCTCGGGCGGCCGGTCGCTGGTGCAGACGATTAGCGGCACGCGCGATTCGTAGGCTTCGATCACGGCGGGCAGGTAGTTGGCGGCCGCTGTACCGGAGGTGCAAGCGAGCACGGCGGGGCGGCCGGTCGCTTTAGCTAGGCCAAGTGCGAAGAACGCGGCGGAGCGCTCATCGATCTGTGAGTAGACCGGGAAGCCACCATCGGCGGTTAAGGCTGCGACCAGCGGTGTCGAACGAGAGCCCGGCGATGTGACGGCACCGGAGACGCCGCAACGCGCGAGTTCATCGCAGAAAGCGCGCAGGAGCAAGTGGCTGTCGTTGGTGGCGGTCATGATGGCTCTATCGATGGATACGGTTTTGCTACTCCACGGGTTTGCCGGAACGGCTGGCAGTTGGGACGCTTTCAGCGA
>JBIHZY010000095.1:0-7296 GCA_044240185.1 Solirubrobacteraceae bacterium | reverse complement strand
GGGAAAGAGAGCGGGCCGAGGAACTTGCAGTGCGATTCGGCGCAGAGGCCGATCGTTTCGCCGCTATGGATGTCGAGCCCGCCTTCGGATATCAGCATCTCGTTGATGACGGTGTCGAAGTAGCCGTAGTAGTCGGCGTTATTGACGTGGCCGTAGACGTCGTTGTCCTTCCAGCGCGTCTTGAAGACCGTTTCGTGCGTGTAGGCGGCCTTGTCGGCAGGCGGGTTCTCTGGCTCAGCGCTCACGGTGGTCTGAAGTTACCAGCAGAACAGTCTGTGGCGGCAGTCGCGCGGGCAAAAAACAACGGCGCCCCGGCTTCATGCCGGGACGCCGTTAGTTTCAACGGTACCTCTGGGCGGGCGCCACCATGGCGCCCGGTTGCTACGAGCCCTTGACTGCCTTCTTGAAGGCGCCAAGCGCTGAGAACTTCGGCGCCTTGCTCGCGGCGATCTGGATCGTCGCGCCGGTTGCCGGGTTACGACCCTCGCGGGCCTTGCGGTGAGCAACGGTGAACTTGCCGAAGCCGGCGAGGTTCACTTCGCCGCCGCCAGATACTTCGCTGACGATTGCGTCGAGTGTTGCGTCCAGCGTACGCTGAGCTTCTGCCTGCGTTGCGCCTGTGCTTGATGCGACCTTTGCTGCTAGATCTTGTTTATTCACGGGTCCTCTTTCGGTTGAGAGTGTGGCAAGCCTAAGCAATTCCCCGGTCGTATTGCGTTTTGAGCCTATGAGGTGCCTATTTACGGGCTATTGGAGCGCTCCCAGACTTGCCTGGCGCAGCGAGCGAGCGAAGCCGAAAAACCTCGATAGAAACTAGGTTAGACTGGTATTTATGAGCCGCCACCACCTCGCTGCATCGACCGTTCTAGGGCTCACAGCCCTAGTTGTCGCCGGTTGCGGCTCGAGCGACAGTAATTCGGCCGGCACTACGACCACGGCGGTAGTGAAAAGGAGCGTAAAAGCGATCAATTCGCCGTTCATCTTCACGATTGCTGGCTCCGACGTAACCGTTGCAGTCAGTGGGAAGCAGGGAACGCCAACTAGCGATCTTCCGGCGCAGGTCGTCTGCGCGAAGCAAACCACCGATGGATTCGGTGACCGCAACGAGGCCTCGCTGACTTGGAAGAAAGGCGCAACATCGACCAGCGTGACGCTGCCGAAGTCGGCCGCCAATCAGGATCTCTGCGCGATCAGCTTCCCGACACTGAAGAAGCAGGCAGTTGCCTTCCTCAGCGAGGCCGCCAAGAAGCAGTACCTCGCCGATGCGCAGGCCGCTAAATAGACGCCTCAATGGCTAACTCAGCTGAGCTCGCTGGCCAGCCGGCGTGCCGCTGTTTTGCCGGCCAGCCAGGCGCCGTCCATCGTTGCTGGACGGTTGATGCTGGTGTGTTCTCCGGCGAGGATTAGGCGCCGATTGAGCTTTCCCAGTGCAAGGCGGTCGGCATAGCTCGAATTCGGCCCGAGGTAGGAATATGAGCCTCGTGAGAAAGGATCCGCAAGCCAGTTGGTCTGTTCGCTTGCGAGCGGAGCAGCGGCTGTCCCGAAGCCTGAGCGGAGCTGCTTGATTACCGCCGCTGTCATCGCGCTGATCCCAGACTTTTCGAGCCCAGCGGCGTAAGGCCCGCCGGTAATGCCAACGGCGAGTGGCGTGCCGGTTAAGCGCGATAGTGGGAAGACGCTGATCGTGTTGGCCAATGGCTCACCAATCGTTCCGAGCTGGTTTATCGCCTCGGGCCACCAAGAGGATTCGTAGGAGAGGAAGACTTTGTCGAGCAGGCCGACGCCGATCCGTGAGACTGCGCGGCGCGAGGCAGCCGGAAGTGGGGGATCAAAGCGAACCCCGCCAGCCTTGAGCACGCCAAGGGGGATCGTCACAACGCACCCGTCGGCGCGAACCACTGAGCCTGAGCGAGTCCGCACTTCGACGCTGGAGCCGCTGTGTTTGATCGAGGTGACCTCGGCTCCGGTCTCAACTTTGGTTCCTTCGGCGATCTTGTTGATCAGCTGTGATGCGCCGCCCTTGATCAGTAGATCGGGGCCGCCATTCCATTCTTCACCCTCGTTGAATCCTCCGAGCGAGAGCTGCGCTGGTGAGGCGCCGAGGTCGAGCGGAAATTCCACTCCGAGCAGCCAATTGAGCGTCTCGGCGCTGGTGCCGCTAAGGCCCTGCTTGCGGATCTCGCGTGCCAGCGCCGGGGCGAGGTTCGAGCGCGGCTGGTTTTCGGCCTGGTTGTAGAGCGAATCGATGATCCGATCGCGCGCCGCGATTGCCTTCTCCGTGATCGCTTCGCTGATCGGCTTCTGGCCGGCGCCGCGCAGCATTACGCGGTCGTAGTCGGTTGCAACGGTTTCGAGGCCAGCAGCCTTAGCGATCGCGGTTAGTGGGTTGCCGCGACTGTCGTGAATCCATGCTGCGCCAAGGTCGATTGTCGTCCCAAAGCGTTTGACGCTGTTGACGCGGCCACCAATACGGTCGCGCGCTTCGAGCACCGTCACATCGAAGCCCCGCTCGCGCAGCGTGGCGGCCGCTCCGAGGCCTGCGATCCCGGCGCCGACGACAACGACGCGCTTGCGGCTGGTCGCCGGGGCATTGTCTGCGCAGCCAGTGACTAGCGCACCGGTTGCCGCGGCAGCTAAGGCAAGAGCCTCACGCCGTGAGAGCTGTTTCGCTACTCGCTCCATCGTTCGACAAGCTAGCGCGGGAGCTGGCCCCAGCGCGCTGGTTTGGCAGCATTAGCGAGAGCAGCCCGGCGGCAAGGACGAAGATCACGGAGGCCCAGAGACAGGCGGTGAGGCCCTGCCACTGGTAGAGCAGGCCGGAAAGGAGCGTTCCGATCAGCCTTCCGGCGGCATTGGCCATGTAGTAAAAGCCAACGTTCATCGCGACCTTGTCGCCCTGGGCGTAGGAGAGGATTAGGTACGAGTGGACGGCTGAGTTGACGGCGAAGATCACGCCGAAGGCCGCGAGGCCAAAGATGATCGCGAAGGTTTGGTCAACGCCAGCGCTCAGCGCAATCGCGATCGCCGCCGGGAAGAAGGCCAGCACGAAGGCGATCAGCGCGGCCGTTCTGCCATCCGGCTCGCCATGGCCCTCAGCGGCGCGGCGACGGACGAACTTCGGCGCCGACGCTTGAACGGCGCCGTATCCAATCACCCAGATTGCGAGGAAGCCGCCGACCTCCCAGAAGCTCCAGCCGAGCACGGTCCGAAGGAAGACGGGGAGACCAACGACAAACCAGACGTCGCGCGAGGCGAAGAGGAAGATTCTTGCCGCCGCGAGCACGTTGACCGCGCGGTTCTGGCTGAACATGTGGCGGAACTTGGCTTTCGCGTTGACCGTTCCAAGGCCACCATGCATCATCGTCGCGGTTGCGATCAGAGCCGTCAGCACGATTGCCGCGAGGATCAACATCGCTGTCTGGAAGCCAACTAGCGTCAGCAGCACCCCGCCGAGGAAGAAGCCGACGCCTTTGAGCGCGTTCTTTGAACCGGTGAGGATTGAGACCCAGCGGAAGAGCGCCCCCTCGTCGCCATCGGCAACGACCAGCTTGACGGCGCTCTTGCTGCTCATCTTCGTTAGGTCCTTGGCGATTCCGGAGAGCGCCTGCGAAGCCATTACGTAGGGAACTACGAGCCACGCATCCGGCGCCAACGCCAGCATCAGTAGGGCGACGATCTGCACGCCAAGCCCACTGAAGAGTGTGAACTTCAGCCCGAAGCGCGCCGCTAGCCAGCCGCCGACGAGGTTCGTGATGATCCCGAACAGTTCGTAGAAGACGAAGATTGTCGCAAGCTGGAACGGCGTGTAGCCAAGGTTGTAGAAGAAGAACAGGACAAGGATGCGGCTGGCGCCGTCGGCGAGCGTGTCGGCCCAATAGGCGGCCGTGACGAGGATGTAATTGCGCAGGTCGCCCGATGCTTTCGCGGTCATCGACCCGGAGTCTGCCATCAGCGGTCGCTGGAGGAGACTGCAAGCGCTACGCGGCGCGCCAGCTCGGCCCAGCGGTTGGCGTAGCCCCACTCGTTGTCGTACCAAGCCAGGACCTTTACCTGCGTCCCGTCGGTGACCATCGTCGACAGCGCGTCAACAATTGATGAGCGCGGATCGCCCTTGAAATCGACAGAAACAAGCGGCCGCTCCTCGTAGCCAAGAATGCCGGAGAGCGCCCCGCTTGCCGCGGCGTCGCGCAGTAGCCCGTTGACCTCCTCGACCGTCGTCGGGCGCTCGACTTCGAAGACGCAGTCGGTCAGCGACGAATTGAGCAGCGGCACGCGCACGGCAAGGCCGTCGAGCTTGCCTTGGAGCTCGGGGAAGATCAGCCCGATCGCGGTAGCCGAACCGGTTGTGGTTGGGATCAGCGAAAGGCTCGCCGCGCGGGCGCGGCGCAGGTCCTTATGCGGTGCATCGACGACCGACTGCGTCGCCGTCATGTCGTGGAGCGTCGTGATTGCACCGTGCTTGATGCCGATTCCCTCGTGGATCACCTTGACGACAGGGGCAAGGCAGTTCGTTGTGCAGGATGCAGCTGTGACGATCTTGTGCTCGTTCGGGTCGTAGAGATCGTCGTTGACGCCGATCACAACGTTGAGCGCGCCCTGCTTCACAGGCGCAGCAACGACGACGCTGTCAACTCCGCGCTCGAAGAACGGCGCGATCGTCTCTGGAGTCTTAAACTTCGATGTCGATTCGAGCACAACGTCGATGCCGAGCTCGTCCCAGGGAACATCGCCCGGAGCTGCGTGGCTGCTGAAGCCGATCCGGCGGCCGTCGGCGACGATCCCGTCCCCGTCTGCGACTGCGTCGTGATGCCAGCGCCCTTGAACCGAGTCGAAGTTCAGCAGGTGCGCTGCCGTGGCTGCGTCGCCGGCAATCTCGTTGATCTGGACTACCTCGACCTCGGGGTGGTCCCAGAGAGCACGCAGCGCAAGGCGGCCCAT
This sequence comes from Solirubrobacteraceae bacterium, assembly GCA_044240185.1. Lineage (GTDB taxonomy): Bacteria > Actinomycetota > Thermoleophilia > Solirubrobacterales > Solirubrobacteraceae > F1-60-MAGs163. The sequence goes on along the minus strand of JBIHZY010000095.1, from coordinate 2,358 downwards.
TCGGCCAAAGCCATTAATCCCTATGCGAACCGGCATCTGCTTCGCCATTGCGACTGGTTCTACCGGCGATCGGCCGCAGCGACGTGAACAACTTGGTAACGACGAGCGAGCGGCTCAGTCTTCGTCGTGCGCGCCACTGGCCATTCGCTCCTGCAGCTGCGCCATCACGGCCGGATCACGCAGCGTTGTGACGTCGCCGAGTTCTTGGCCGCCAGCGATGTCACGCAGCAGGCGGCGCATGATCTTGCCGGAGCGCGTCTTCGGCAGGTCATCGGCCCAAATGATTCGCTTTGGACGAGCCAGCTTGCCGATCTGCGTCGCGACGTGGCCGCGAATCTCGGTCTCCATCGCTTGATCGCCTTCGTAACTTCCTTCGAGCGTGACGAAGGCGACGATCGCTTGGCCAGTCAGCTCGTCGTTCTCGGCCACGACGGCGGCCTCGGCGACGGCGTGGTGGGCGACGATTGCCGACTCAACCTCGGCGGTTGAGAGCCGGTGGCCGGAGACGTTGATTACGTCGTCGACGCGGCCGATCACCCAGAAGCAGCCATCGTCATCGCAGCGCGAGGCATCGCCGACGAAATAAGTCTCCGGGCCAAAGCGCTTCCAATAGGTCTCGACATAGCGATCGTCGTCGCCGTAAAGCGTTCGCAGCATTCCTGGCCACGGCTTCGTCAAAGCCAGCAGCCCCTGCGGGCCGCCGGGGGCAATCGGCTCTCCTTCGGCGTCGAGAACCTTCGCTTCGACGCCTGGAATTGCCTGCGTTGCTGACCCCGGTTTTGTAGCCGTCAGCGCCGGCAGCGGGCTGATCATGATGTGGCCGGTCTCGGTCTGCCACCAAGTGTCGACGATCGGGCAGTTCCCGCCGCCGATCAGCTCCCAATACCAGAGCCAAGCCTTCGGGTTGATTGGCTCGCCGACCGTTCCCAGCAGCCGCAGCGAAGAGAGGTCGTGCTGCGCCGGGTACTTCGCGCCCCACTTCATGCAGGCGCGGATCGCGGTCGGCGCTGTGTAGAAGATCGTCGCCTTCGAGCGCTCGATCAGCTCCCACCAGATTCCCTTGTGGGGATAGTCGGGCGCGCCTTCGTACATCACGCTGGTAGCCGCGTTGGCGAGTGGCCCATAGACGATGTAGGAGTGGCCGGTGACCCAGCCGACGTCTGCTGAGCAGAACCAAACGTCGCTCTCGGGCTTGATGTCAAAGACCGCTTTGTAGGTCCAAGCGACACCGGTCATGTAGCCGCCGGTTGTGTGGAGGATGCCCTTTGGCTTGGCGGTCGAACCGGAGGAGTAGAGAATGAAGAGCGGGTGCTCGGCGCCGAGCGGCTCGGCCGGGCACTCGGCGTCAACCTCAGCGCAGATCTCGTCAAGCCAGACGTCACGCCCTTCCGTCATTGGCGTGTCGATTCCCGTGTTGCGAACGACGAAGATCGTTTCAAGCTCTTTCAGCTCGCCCATCGAAGCGTCGACCTCGGCCTTGACCGGAGCCGTCTTGCCTTTGCGCCTCGCCCCGTCGGGAACGAAGATCGCCTTGGCCTTAGAGACCTCCATCCGTTCGCGCACCGATTCCGGTGAGAAGCCGCCGAAGACAACGTTGTGCGGCGCGCCGATCCGCGCGCAGGCAAGCATTGCGACGACGACCTCAGGGATCATCGGCAGGTAGATGCCGACGACGTCGCCGGCGCCAACGCCGCGGGCCTTCAGCGCGTTGGCGGCCCGCTTGACGTCGGCCAGTAGCTCCGCGTATGTGATGTCGCGCTGCTCTCCCTCTTCGCCAAACCAGTGGAAGGCAACGCGGCTCCCGAGGCCGGCATCGACGTGGCGGTCGAGGCAGTTGTAGGACGCGTTGAGCTTTCCGTCCTCAAACCACTTGTAGAAAGGAGCGGCCGTGTCGTCAAGCGTTTTCGTGAACGGTTCAAACCAGTCAAGCTCCAGCGCGCGCTCGCCCCACCAGGCGGGTGAGTCGGTCGCGGCTTCGGCGTAGATAGCCGGGTCGTTAAGAGCTGCGGCCTCGACAAAAGCAGCCGGGGGCGCGAACGACTCTTGCTCGAGCAATCGCTCTAGGCGCTCCTCAAGCTCTAGCTGATCCGGTTCGGCGGTCATCTGCCGACACTACCGGGTGACTTTGCTACGCACTCAGCGTTTTGCTTTTGCTGCTTTGACGCGCCAGGCGCCGCGCATCGCCGGATGGATCCGGCAGAAGTAGCTGTAGGTGCCGGGCTTCAAGTATTTAGGTGTTGACCATGTGGCGCGGTTGGCTGCCGCCGTTACGCCGATCGGCCCGAAGCCGAGCTCGCCAGAATCAACTTGGACGCCGTCGGCGAGCGGGTAGCTGACGCCAGTGCTGCGGTCGCAGGG
>JBIHZY010000094.1:0-7381 GCA_044240185.1 Solirubrobacteraceae bacterium | reverse complement strand
GTAACGCTTGCCTTGCAGTTGATGTTGCTGCTAGCCGCACTGCTCGGAGCCGTAGTCCCATTCAAACCGCTGCTGATCGCCCGCTATTACGTCTTGACGACGGCCTCGATCGGCGCTGGATTATGGGATTACCTGCGCCACGGCACGCCTGCCGGCTGGGCGCCGCCGGAGGGAACGCGCTGATGCTGCGCCGTCTTTTCGATCTCGTTACCGCTGCGGCAGCCTTGGTCGTCACCTCGCCGCTGCTTCTGCTCGCAGTTATCGCCGTCCCGCTCGAGTCGCGCGGGTCACCGATCTACCGCCAGCGCCGCGTCGGCCTTGACGGCCACGAGTTCGAAGTGATCAAGCTTCGAACGATGGTCAGCGGCGCAGAGAATCTCGGCGCCGGCCTCGCGGTTGCTGAAAACGACGAGCGCATCACGCGGCTCGGCGCGCTACTGCGGCGCAGCTCGGTCGACGAGCTGCCAAACCTGATCAACGTGCTGCGCGGCGAGATGGCGATCATCGGGCCAAGGCCAACCGTCGCCTCGCAGGTTGAGCAGTACACGCCGCGCCAGCGCGGTCGGCTCACCGTTCGTCCTGGCATTACCGGCTGGGCGCAGGTCAACGGCCGCGCCGGGCTGCCGTGGGACGAGCGGATCGAACTTGACCTCTGGTACATCGAAAACCGCTCATGGAAGCTCGATCGCCAAATCTTGCGACGCAGCTTCAGCACCGTCCTTGGTGGCGACGAGCTCTACCGCGAAGACGGCCCGGCTTGGACCGAGCGGGGTGAGGATAAGTGACGCCTGATCACCGCTTGCGGTAGATTTTACCTACTGCCGAAGGACGTCCGAAGGAGTAGCAAATGGCTAAGCAAGAACGCAATCTCGTAGGTCAAATTGTCGCGATCACCGGTGGTGCGCGCGGGATCGGCAAGAGCACAGCGCAAACTCTCTCTCGCGCTGGCATGAAGGTTGCGATCGGCGACCTCGATGGTCCGCTCGCCGCTCAGACTGCTGGCGAGATCGGCGCCGGCACAATCGGACTCCAGCTCGACGTCACCGACTTCGATTCATTCTCGGCCTTCGTCGCAAACGTCGAGGAGCAGCTCGGCCCGATCGACGTGATCATCAACAACGCCGGCATCATGCAGCTCGGCCCGTACCTCGATGAGGAGATGGCGACGACGAAGCGGATGATCGACATCAACATCTACGGCGTCGACTACGGCTGCCGACTCACGATTCCATCGATGGTCGCGCGCGGGCACGGGCACGTCGTAAACATCGCCTCGGCTGCCGGCAAGGCCGGCTACGCCCACGGTGCCACTTACTGCGGTACGAAGCACTACGTCGTCGGAATGAGCGAAGCGATCCGTTCCGAGCTGCGCGGAACTGGCGTTGAGGTTTCCTGCGTTATGCCGGTCGCTGTTCAGACTGAGCTCGGCGGTGGCCTTTCTGAGACGCGAGCTGTCAAGCAGGCGCTTCCGCAGGACGTTGCCGACGAGATTCTCTCGGCGCTCAAGCAGCCCCGTTTTGATGTCTTCGTACCGCGCTCAGTTGGCCCTCTAAACCAGGTGATGTCGGTCATGGGCCGCGGCCCGCGTGAGGCTCTCGGCCGCGCGCTGAAGGCCGACAAGGTGCTCTCAACCGCCGACCACAGCGTCCGCAAGGATTACGAGCTGCGCGCCGCCCGTTCATCGCCAGCGATCGAGAGCGGCGACGATCAGAAGAAGAAGGTCAAGTCGGGCAAGTCCGACAAGTCCGACTGAGCGAACTTTTCACAGACTCGCAGCACCTCTATCGGCTCGCTAGTGGATACTCCACAGCTATGAGCGACGAACTAGACCAGCAATCAGTTGACACGATCCGCGCCCTCTCGATGGACGCGGTTCAGAAGGCGAACTCGGGGCACCCCGGATTGCCGCTTGGAATGGCACCTGTCGCCTACGTCCTGTTCCAGAAGATCATGCGTTTCGATCCAACCGACCCGCATTGGCCTGATCGCGATCGCTTCGTGCTCAGCGGCGGCCACGGCTCGATGCTGCTCTATTCGATGCTTCATCTCAGCGGCTACGGCGTTTCGATGGATGACATCAAGCAGTTCCGCCAGTGGGGTTCAATCACGCCCGGCCACCCGGAGCTAGACCCTGAGCACCCAACGCCTGGCGTAGAGGTCACAACCGGCCCGCTCGGGCAGGGCTTCGCTAACGGCGTCGGGATGGCAATCGCTGAGAACTTCCTCCGTCAGCGCTTTGGCTCCGAGGTACAGGACCACCGCATCTTCGGCATCGTCACCGACGGTGACCTAATGGAAGGGATCGCCTCCGAGGCCGCTTCGCTCGCTGGTCACCTGAAGCTTGACCGGCTCGTCTACTGCTACGACGACAACGACATCTCGCTCGACGGCCCGACCTCGCTCAGCTATAAGGAGGACACGACGAAGCGCTTCGAGTCCTACGGCTGGCACGTCGAGCACGTTGAGAACGTCAATGATCTCGATGAGGTCGAGCGCGCGATTGACCGCGCAATTCAGGAAAAGGACCGCCCCTCGCTGGTGCGGATCCGTTCGATCATCGGTTACCCGTCACCGAAGAAGCAGGGCACCAGTGGCGCCCACGGCTCGCCGCTTGGCGAGGACGAGGTCCGCGCGACCAAAGAGGTAATGGGCTGGGATCCTGACAAGCACTTCTACGTGCCTGATGACGTTGGCGCGCACATGGACCAAAAGGCCCGCGGCGCCGCCGAGAAGGCCGAGTGGACGGCTCGCTTTGAGGCTTGGAAGCTCGCCAACCCAGAGCGCGTCGAAGAATGGGATTGCGCTTGGGCCGGCAAGCCGATGCCGGGCTTCAACGAAACCCTGCCTCCTGTCTGGGGCGCCGAGAAGATGTCAACCCGCGTTGCCGGCGGCAAGGCGATGGAAGCCTTTGCTAGCCACGTCCCGACGATGGTTGGCGGCGCCGCCGACCTAAGCGGTTCAACGAGGACGATCTTCCCCGGCGGCGAGAGCGAGCACTACACCGAAACCGGTGCGGGCCGCAACGTTTACTTCGGCGTGCGCGAGCACGGCATGGGTGGCGCCGTCAACGGAATGGCAGCCCACGGCGGCATCGTCCGCCCATACGGAGCGACCTTCTTCACCTTCTCCGATTACATGCGCGGCGCGATCCGTCTCGCAGCGCTCTCGGAGATGAACGTTGCTTACGTCTTCACGCACGACTCGGTCGCGCTTGGCGAGGATGGCCCCACGCACCAGCCGGTCGAGCATCTTGCCGCGCTGCGAGCGATTCCGAAGCTGACCGTGATCCGCCCGGCCGATGCCGATGAGACGGCTGAAGCTTGGCGCTTCATCATCTCTGACCTAACCGGGCCGGCGGCGCTGATCCTCAGCCGCCAGGACACACCCGTCTATGACCGTGGCGAGGGTGGCATGGCACCAGCGTCTGGGCTCGACAAGGGCGCTTACGTGATGAGCGAACCGGCTGAGCCCGCCCGCGCCGTTGTCGTTGGCACCGGCTGCGAAGTTTCGGTTGCTGTTGCGGCCGCCGAGCTCTTGGCCGCCGACGGAATTCCAACCCGCGTCGTCTCGATGCCGAGCTGGGAGCTCTTCGAGGCTCAGGGCGAGGATTACCAAGTCTCAGTGATTCCACCCGAGCTGCCTTCGGTTTCGGTCGAGGCCGCGATCTCGATGGGCTGGCAGAAGTGGGTTGACGATTCGGTTGCGATTGATCGCTTCGGCGCTTCAGCACCCGGCGACGAGGTGCTCGAGAAGCTCGGCATCACGCCGCAGGCTGTTGCCGAGCGCGTCAAGGCGCTGATCGGATGAAGCTCTACGTCTGTTACGGCGCGTGGACGACCAAGTTCTTTGGCCACAAGCACCCCTGCGGCGAGGCGCATCAGGCGCTGCTTGACGCCGGCTACGACCCAGAGGTTGTGAAGGTTTACGGCCTAGGACCGCTGCCGCTAGCGATCCAGCCAAAGCGCCGCCAGGTCAAGGCCGTCACCGGCCGCACCTGGGTTCCAGCGATCGAGTTTGATGACGGCACCGGTTTCGACGAGTCGGCGAAGATCATCGAGTGGGCGAAGCAGAACCCAGCTGCTGCGGCTTAGCCGCCGGCTACGTCGCGGCGCAGGAAGACCGTCAAGGCGATCGCCAGTGAAGGGATCGCGTAGGCGGCGCAGACCCACGCAGCGCGGATGATCGGATCCCAGTCGGCGGGCGTGCGCAGCAGCCCTTGCCATGAGTTGAACTGGGTGCTGAGCAGGTAGGGCTGGAGGCCGTCTAGGCCGGGGATGATTACGACCAGCTGCAGCAGCAGCGAGAACATCAAGGTGCCGACGACGGCCGCAGCGCTGTTGCGGAAGACGGTCGAGAGCAGCAGCGCGAAGCTAGAGATCGCCAAGATCGGCATCAGGTACACGGCGAGGCTGCCCGCGACCAGCAGCAAGCCTCGCTCCGGCGTCTCCAACGTTCCCGAGAGCGTCGGTATTGGGTTGAAGCCGGAGACGATGATGCCGGCAATCGTTGCCACGACGCCGCTAAGGATGATCGCCAGGATCGAATAGCTAAAGGCCGCCAGCACCTTGCCGAAGAAAACTTGGCTGCGCTCCACCGAGCGCGTCAAGATCGTCTTAAGCGTGCCGTTGTTGTCCTCGTTGGCGACGATGTCGCCGGAGACGAGCGCTGCGATCAGCGGGTAGAACCAGATTGAGCCGAACAGCAGCGTTACGAGCGGGAAGGCGAGGCCGGTGTCGTTGATGTAGCGCCCGAAAGGCACGTCGGCCGGTTCACCGGGTTGGATCGCGACCGCAACAGAAAAGACGATCGGCACCAGCACTGCGGCGCCGAGTCCTAGGTACGTCCGCTTCTGAGCGCGCAGCTTGCGCAGCTCCCAGCGGTACACGGTCAGTGTTCCCGGGCGGCTCATTGTGCGCCTCCGGTCAGATCGGAGAGCTCGGCAAGCCGCTTCGCTTCCGCCTGGGCGTCGCTTTCGCCCTCGGTCAGTTCGAAGAAGAGATCCTCGAGCGTTGCCGCGCTAGGGGCGAGTTCGAAGATCAGTGCGCCGGAGTCGGCGAGCGCGCGCGAGAGCTCACCGATTGCCGCTTCGTCGGCGGCGCGGAACTGGATCGGCGCGGCGCCATGGCGAGTCACATCGCTTATTCCACGACGGTCGGAGAGCACTCGCAGCGCAACCTCGTCGTCGCTAGTGCGCAGGCGAATCGTCAGCCCTGCCGTGGCGCGCAGCTCTTCGAGTTCACCTTCGTAGACGATCCGGCCGCTGCGCACGATCGCCACGCGGTTGCATAGCTCCTCTACCTCGGCCAACAGGTGGCTGGAGAGCATCACGGTCATGCCTTCGGCTGAGAGCCTTGCGATCAGCGCGCGCATGTCGCGCATTCCGCCAGGGTCGAGGCCGGTCGCCGGCTCGTCGAGCAGCAGCAGCTTCGGGCGGCGGATCAGCGCCGCGGCAATCCCCAGCCGCTGGCGCATCCCGTGCGAGTAGCCGCCAACCTTGTCACCGGCGCGGCCTGTCAGCTCAACTACGTCGAGCGCTTCGGCGATTCGCGACTTCGCGTCATTGCCGTCGAGCGCCGCTACGAGGCGCAAGTTAGTCATTCCGTCGAGGTAGGGGTAGAAGCGCGGCGCTTCAACAAAGCCGGCCACGTCGGCCAGAGCGTCGACCGACTTCTGCGGGTCGTGGCCAAAGACACGAGCCTCACCTGCGGTCGGAGTGATCAGTCCGAGCATCATCCGCAGCGACGTCGTCTTACCAGCGCCGTTTGGCCCGAGGTAGCCAAACACATCGCCCTCATTGACGGTTAGTGAAACGTCATCAACGGCGGTGATACGGCCGTACTGTTTCGTTAGTCCACGGAGCGCGACCGGCGGCTGTTCGCTCACGGTGGCTAGAGCCCGCGGGCGGCGGCGAGAGCGTCTTGCTCTGTTACTGAGCCGATCACGACGTAGCGGACGCCGTCGCGGGTAAAGCTGACGAGCGATCCAAGTGGCGTGCCAAAGACTGTCGCCTCAGCACCGGCGACCTTCGCTGTCGGGATTTCAATCCCGTCGCGCTTCGCCTGCTCAGATGCTCCGAGCGAGAGTGGCTGGTCCTTGCCGCTGGCGGCACTCTCGATCACTGTGATGGCGCCAAGCCCTTCGCCATAAGTGATCGTGACGCTCTTCTTGTCGCCGCTACCGACGAGCATTACTTCGCCACGAGGCAGCCCCGCGAGCTCGGCAGGCGCGGAAAGGTCAAACGATGCCCCTGCGCGCGCTGCGCTGAGCCCCGTGATCGGCCGCTTGGGTTTATCGCCGGCTCCCGGCTTCTCGGCGGCGCTCATGTTCTCGACCTTGGCCGAGGCTGGTGGCTGAATCGCAAAGACTGCGGGGTCAACCGCACCGAAGCTAACTTCGGTTGTTTCGATCGCCAGCGTTGGGTCGTTCTCACCACGGGCGTAGATTGCGACGCGCAGCGGAGCGCCGTTGGCGGCGTCCCAAGTTACGTCTGCGCCACCAATCAGGCCGCCCTGGTCCTTCGGCTCAACTCGCGTGCTGTAAGCGGGCTTGCCGGCAACATTGCTTGGAATGGCGCCTGAGACGACTGCCTCGGAACCGAGCTGCTTCAGCATCCGCCTGACGGCAGCAACGCTTGGTGGCCACTCTTCCTCGCCGTCCTTCTTGGCGCTTTTCTCTTCCGGCTCGATCGTCGTGCGATAGACCGTGTTGGCTGCCGCGTGGTAGAGCCAGAGCTGGTCGCCGCGGGCAACGATCTGTACATCGCCACCGCCGGCTTCCGACTGGAGTTCGATTCGAACGTCACCATCGTTGGAGGCCCAGAGCCTGCCGCTACCGCCACCCATCAGTGGGTCGACGCCCTCGACCATGCCGGCCGATTCGAGCATCTCGTTGGTGAACGTGACGCGCGCAGAGAGGCCGTCGATCTCTTGACCATCGAGAGATGAGGCAATCGCCTCTGCGAGTGGCTTCGCCGGCGGCCGGTCGTCTCCGCCGTCGGCGCCGGTTGCAGCTACCGCCCCCAGCGCCGCGATCAGAGCCACTGAAGCTCCGAGAGCTAGAAGCGTCTTACTGGATGTTCTACGAATAAAGGACAACACTGTCCTTATCAGGATAGCGGCGCCGCTAAGTAAGAGATAAGCGCTCGCGCGCCCGGCTTAAAGCTTGCGCCAAGCTGCCGATTGGCTGTCGACCAGATCGAGCAGATTGCCGAGCACGATGTTCACGTCGACGATATGGAGCCCCCAAGACTGGCCGAGCGGAGCGCCGAAACGGACCCGCTTGTCGCTCGCACGACCGATGTCGTTGGCCTGCATCCAGCTTGCGCCACCGGAACTGATGCACTTGGTCGTGTAAAGGTCGTTCATCGCTACCCACGGGTTCG
>JBIHZY010000093.1:0-7410 GCA_044240185.1 Solirubrobacteraceae bacterium | reverse complement strand
GAGCATCAACCGGCTGCTCAGCAGCCCGGCGATTGAGCGACTAATTCAGACCGCGCTGAGTGGACCGCTCGTTGATGCTCTGAGCCGCGAACTGGTGCGCCAACGGGTCGTCGAACGGATCACGACGACACTGATTGAGGCCGGCGTCTTTGAGCCGATCATTGACGCCTTCCTCGAGCGCCCGGAGCTGTGGGTTTTGGTTGAGGAGATCGCCCAGAGCCCGTCCGTCAGCGACGCGATCCGTCAACAGAGCTTCGGTTTCGCCGACCAGGTTGGCGATGAGGTCCGCGGCCGCAGCCGCAGCGCCGACGACATCCTTGCCCGCGCTGCGCGCCGCCTTGTTGGTCGCCGCGGCCAAATGGCTGCCCAGCGCCCGTCAGACGGAGACGCTCACGTTGAGGGCGAGAACGGCGATCAAGCGGCCGGGGCTAAGGGCAGCGAGTGACTACCGCCGGTTCCAGCCCACAACCCCCGCAGGCGCAGCCGCCAACGCCACCCGGGCTAGACACGGCGACCAACCGCGCGCAGGTTGAAGCAGCTGTGCGGCTTCGTGGATCGGCCGCAGTTAAGGGCGCGCCGCAGCGTTACGTCGGCCTGATCACGCGCCTGCTGGGCTTTGTCGTTGACGTCGTCATCATCAACCTCGTCGCCGCGTTCAGCTGGGCCGTTGTCGCGCTAACGATGTCTGCACTCAACGTTCCCGACAGCGTTAACGCGGCGATCGTCGGGATCATGGCGATCCTCTACCTGATCTGGGCTGGCGGTTACTTCGTCGCCTTCTGGAGCGGAACAGGGCAGACGCCTGGAGCGAGGGCGCTCGAATTTCGCGTCGTTGATGCCGAGGATGGCAAACCGATCAAGGTCGGTCGTGCAGTCGCGCGACTGGCCGGAATGCTGCTCGGGGCGATCCCCTTCTTTGCCGGCTACATTCTCGGGCTCTTCAATGAGCGCTGCCGCTGCCTGCTCGACCTTTTCGGTGACACGGTTGTGATCGACGCCCCCGTTTACACCGTTGCCGACCGCCGCAGAATGGCCCGCGAAGCGGCAACCAGCCAATACACTCCGCGCCACAGCGCAGCCAAGCAGCGTGCCCAGTCAGATAACGCTGACGAGCTTTAACGCCCAACTTCGAACCCACAACAGCCCGCGAGAGGAAGACCAATGCCCGTAGATCCAGGCCCTGAGGACATCAAGCGCTACATCGAAGAGGACGACGGCGGCCCCGTCGTAATGCTCAACATGCTCAAGTACAAGGCCGATGGCGGCCGTGAAAGCTACGGCGAGTACGGCGCCAAGGTGATGGGCTTTCTTGAAGCGGTAGGCGGCGAAATTCTCTACGCCAGCGAAACATCGACCGCGGTTGTCGCACCTGACGGATGGGATTGGGACTCAGTGATGCTGATCCGCTACCCAAGCCGCGCAAAGTTCCTTGAGATGGTGATGGACCCTGATTACCAAGCGATTACGCACCTGCGCACTGAGGGGCTCGACGAGGCAATCCTGCAGGCAACAAAGCCGTTGATGTAGATCAGCAGGAAAAGATGAGCGACTTCAGCCAGTTTTCGATCGGTTTCGATCAGCGCGACCGTGCGCGCCTGCACGAGCTAATCGACGGTGTCATTGACTCCCAGCGCTGGTCGGAGGGCGACCTGACAGTGGCCTTCGAGAAGGCCTGGAGCGACCTTCACTCGATCGGTTCGGTCGCCTTTTCGGGCTGGACCGGAGCGGCGCTGGCGGCGCTGGAGTTCGCCGGCGTGCGCGACGAGACCGTGCTCTGCCCTTCGAACACCTTCATGGCGACGCCGAACGCGGCGATCAGCGCCGGCGCCAACGTCGTCTTCGTCGACTGCAACCGCGAGGACCTCTGCATGTCGTTCGATGACCTTGAAGCGAAGGTCGCCGAGCACAAGCCGAAGGCCGTGATGCTGGTTCACATCGGCGGCCACATCGCCTTCGATGTCGAGCGGATCGCGGCGCTCTGCAAAGCAGAAGGGATCTTCCTGATCGAGGACTGCGCGCACGCACACGGCGCAACTTGGAACGGCAAACGGCCCGGCTCATGGGGCGATGCTGGCGTCTACTCGTTCTATGCGACGAAGACGATCTCGACCGGCGAGGGCGGAATGCTGGTCAGCGGCAACGAAGAGCTGCTCGAGTTCGCGCGCCATTTCCGTAATTACGGCAAGCCCGACTACGCCCACTTCGGCCTCAACTTCCGCCTTAGTGAGTTCACGGCAGCGATCGGGCTCGTACAGACCGAGCGGCTCGAGGAGATCGTCGCCTGGAAACAGGAGATTGCGCGCACGGTGCTCGACCCTGCCAATCCAGACCGGCTCCAAATGCCGGAGGGAATGGCCTCTGGCTACTACAAATACATCGTCTTTACAGAGGTCGACCGCTCCACGGGTAAGGTTTATGACGAACCCTGCCACCGGATTATGGGAGTTGACGTCGAGCTACCGAACACCGACTGGGTTGCGGGAAACCACTGGTGCATCCCGCTCTATTACCAGCCCTAAACCAGACCGATCGGATCTAAGACAGGCAATGAAGATTCTTGTAACCGGAGGCTCCGGATTCATCGGTTCCCACGTTGTAGATCAGCTCGTTGACGCTGGCCACAAGCTGGTCATCTACGACCGCCGTCCTTCGCCCTTCCGCGATGACATTCAGACCGAGCTTGGTGAGCTAAGCGACCTAACGATGCTTGAACTGGCGATGAGCGGCTGCGACGCGGTCATGCACCTCGCTGCTGCGGCCGACGTCAATGAGGTCGCGAAAATGCCGGTCGAATCTGAGGCAGCCAACGCCCGTGGCACGCTCAACGTGCTCGAGGCCGCTCGCGGCGCCGGAGTGAAGCGCGTCATTTACGCCAGCACGATCTGGGTTTACACCGGTGAGTCGGGCGAGCGCGTTGACGAGGAGAGCAACCTCGGCATGCCAAACCACCTGTACACAGCCTCAAAGCTGGCTGGCGAGATGTACTGCCGCAGTTACAACGAGCTCTACGACCTTGAGTACACGGTGCTGCGCTTCGGCATTCCTTACGGCCCGCGCGCCCGGCCGGCCGCTGTCGTGCCAGCCTTCGTCGGCAAAGCGATGGCAGGTGAGCCGCTGACGGTTGCTGGCGCTGGCGATCAGTCGCGCCGCTTCGTCTACGTCGAGGACCTCGCCTCGGGCTGCGTCAAGGCGCTCGATCCGGTCGCCGCCAACCGCACTTACAACCTCGTCAGCGACAGCTCGGTGACGATCCTTGAGATCGCCGAACTAGTTCAGGATCTCGTCGCCCCAACCGGCATTGAATACACCGAGCAGCGCACCGCTGATTACGTCGGTGTTGAGGTCAGCGGCGTCCGCGCCGAAGAGGAGCTCGGCTGGACCGCGGAAACACCTTTTGCGGAAGGCGTCAGCCGCTACGTGCAGTGGCGCCGCGAGGACGAAGCAGCCGCGCCGGTGCCGCTACAGCCGGCCGCCAAGGCCGCTGAGGGATTCTCTGCAGCGTTGACCCGGTTGCGCAGGAGCATCGCGGTCCCTTTTGTTTACACAGCCGCTTCGCTGACGATGCTCGCCGCCTACGTTCTCGCCGTTGATTCGCTAGGTCTTCCCAACGCGCAGGTTGGAACGCTGGCCGTGACGATGGTCGCCTCGCTTGCCGTCTTCCTGCTGATTGAGCTGATGTGGCGCAACCCGAAGACGCGGACGATTTCGGCCGTCTCTACAACGCTCGTTACGGCAGTCTTCATCTTCGCCGTGATGACGCCGTGGGGGCACCAGCTCTTCCACCTCGCAACACCTAGCCGTTCACTCTTCGTGCTGACGATTACCGGCGTTGCGCTGGTAATCGCGCTCGCTAGCGCCGGCATCGCGCTGGCACGCAGGCGCGGCTTGATTGACGACGTAGCCGCAGCGCGCCTCAGTACCTAAGCGGCGCTGAGCGTCTGAAACGCCAGCCCACTGGAGTTCACTCGGTCGAGGATCGTTGGCAGCGCCGCGACCGTGTTGCGCCAGCAGCCAAAGTCGCTGTACCAGTCGGCGTCGTGCAGCAGGAGTACGTCGCCGGCGCTCAAATCAGTCGTCACCATGTCGCTGATCGATCCAGCAGTCGACCTGGCAGACCAGTCGCGGCCCCAGCGCGACCACAGCAGCGGCTCAAGTCCCTGCTCGCGGGCGATCTTCAGCCCCGGATAGGAGTAGATCCCTAGAGGCGGGCGATGGAAGCGTGGATTCTGGCCGGTCAGCTCCCCGATCGTGACCTGCGCACGATCAAGATCGGCGGCGATTATTGCTGGCGCGAGCCGCAGCATCACGCGGTGGCGGTCGCCGTGGACGGCCACTTCGTGGCCTTCAGCACCAATCCGCTCGGCCAGCTCGGGGAAGGAGCGAACCTGCTCGCCGACGAGGAAGAAGGTTGCCTTCACGTTGGCCGCTGCGAGCAGGTCGAGAACGGCCGGCGTGCCTTCTGGGTGCGGGCCGTCGTCGAAAGTCAGCGCGATACCCTCGGCGCCTTCGCGGCGGCGTGGCACGCCGATCGCCTGCGCCAGTGAAGGAACCACGGGCGCCAGTGCCGGCAGCGCCCAGGCCGCTCCGGCTGCCGCTCCGATAAGCGCTGCGCTGCGCGCAATCACCGCGGCGCTCCCGTGAGCGCCAGCACTTCGGCGGCCGCCGCAGGGCGCTCGCCATAGGCGAGATCGGCGCTGCGCGGGCGCTGGAGCGCCCGCGCCAGCGCTTCCGCCAGATCCGATCGGCTGGCAGCTACCTCGGCGAGACCGAAGCGCTCGTAGGCCTCATTGTTGAGCCGAATGTGCGCCACACCCCATCCGTAAGAGATCAGTTGGCAGCCACGGATCCGCGCTTCGAAGGCGGTCAGCCCGGCGGTCGAGTGGACGAGTACATCGGCGGCCGCGAGCAGCTCCGGCATCCTCTCGCTGAAACCGACGACTTTGGCTCGCGGCGTCAGTGCGAAGGCCTCGCTTAGGTGCTGATGGACCTCCTCACTGCGGCCGCAGAGAATCACGACGCGGCCTGCCGGATCAGCGGCCAGCGCAACTTCAGCCGCGCCGCCAAGGTCTCCGACCGCCCAGCCACCGCCGGAGACCAGAATCAGCGGCCCTTCGGCAGGAATCTCGAGCGCAGCTCTCGCTTCAGCTTGGCTGAGCGGCTGCTCAAACTGCGACGAGGTCATGCCGCGGACGCAGACGATGCGGCTAGCTGGGGCAATCATCTCGACCTCGGCGCGTGACTCTTCCTCGGTGATCAAATGAAGGTCGGCGCCCGGATGCGCCCAATAGCGCAGGCCGGCTAGATCTGTGATCGCCGATGCCACCGGCAGGTCAAGCTCACCGCGCTGGCGCAAGCGGCCGAGCAGGTCGGTCGCCGCCGGGTGCGTGCAGACGATCACGTCGGGGCGCTGCTGCGCGATCAGCGCGAGCAGCCCCTTGCGGCCAACACGCTCGGCGAGCCACTGGCCGATCTTGCGCGTCGGGTCGAACCGCGTGACGAGAAAGTAGACGCCGTCAAAGAGCCAGTTGAAGCGGTCGAACATCAGCGCCGAGCTGTCGTCGACCAACAGCGCTGCGGCGCGGCCCATTCCGGCGAGGCTGTCGGCAATCACGACCTCACACTGCGGATCAAGCTCCAGCAGGCCGCCTTCGATCATCCGCGCCGGCAAGTTGTGACCTTCGCCGATCCCGGCGCTGAGTATCAGAACGCGTCTCGCCATCGGTCAGATCGTAGACTCGCACAACTGTGCGCGACATCATCTTCGGGATTCTGCTGGCCGCCGGAGCATCGGCCTGCTTCAACTTTGCGACCGTTGTGCAGGCTGGTGAGGCGCGCAAGGTGAAGAGCCAAGAGACCGCGAGCCTCGCCCTGCTTGGGCTGCTGATAAAGCGCAAGCGCTGGCTTGCTGGCGTCGCCGTTCAGGGGCTAGCAATCCCGCTCCAGCTAGCAGCCCTGACGATTGCTCCGCTGGCAGTGGTGCAACCGGCCGACGCGACCGGGCTCGTGATTTTGCTGATAGCCGGCCAGCGGATGCTCGGTGAGAAGGTTGGCTGGCGTGAAGTGGCGAGCGTCGTGGCAATCTTTCTCGGCGTCGTCGGCGTGGCGCTCAGTGGCCCCGAACATTCGCCAGAGAACTCGGGCGCGCTCTCGCTTCTCTTCGTGCTCGCCCCGTTAGCGCTGCTGGCGCTGGCGCCGTACTTCCTGCGCCGCCGCCTCCCGAGCACCGTGATCGTGCTCTGCGCCGGAACCGCCTTTGCGCTGACTGCCTTCCTGATGAAGATTGTCGCCGATTCTTTGGTTGCGGGCGCTTGGATCGCGCTACTGGTTTGGGGCGCAGTGGCGGGCCTATTCGCGATCCTCGGACTCAACAGCGAACAGGTCGCGCTGCAGATCAGGGCGGTCGCGGCCGTCGCACCAATAGTTTTCGTGATCGAGTTGACGCTTCCGATCGCGCTGGGGTCGATCGTCGGTGGTGAAAGTTTGCCGGGGAGCCCAGCGATGGCCGCGCTACTAGTTGGCTCGCTGCTGCTGACAATCGCTGGGGCCTTTGCGCTGATGCGCTCCGGGCCGGTCAACGCCGTGCTCGAGGCCGAGCAAGCAGCCGATGACGACGGCTGATCAGCGTCAGGCCGGACTAGCCGGAGCGCGGTCGGCGAAGATCGTTTCGAGCAGCCCTTGCGCGTAGTCGGAGTCGAGCACTATCGCTTCGAGCTCAACCTCATCGCTCATCAGCGACTGCAGACGAAGGTGGTCATGGCCGGCCGATGCGCAGAGCGCTAGGCCGCAGTAAAAGAAGTCGAACTCGCGTAGCTGATCGATCGCCTCATCGAGCTCCTCGGCCGTCAGCGTTTCGAGATCAAGGTCGCAGTAAGCGACGTCGTCGTGGTGATGGACAGCCGAGCGGACGGCCTCGATCATCTCGCTTCGTCCTTCCTCACCCCAGCGGCTGACTGTGATCACCGAGCTGCGGCGCTGCTCATCTCGTTCAATTGCCGCTGACGGGCGCTCGCCGAGCTGTTCAAGCGCCTGCTCGAGTTCAGGCGCAACGGTTTCCAATTCAAGATTCGAGTAGGCGGCTCGCAGCGGCTCGGAATAACGCGCCGGGAAGCTGACCGGCCGCGGGCTGAGGTCGAGTGGCAGAAAGGTAAGCAGCGAAGCGGCGCGTGGCGTTGGCTCACCGCTTTCGTCTTTCCCTTGCGGCACCGAGGCGAGCATCAGCGCGCTCTCGCGGTAACCGCGTGAGTGCTCAGCGCGCTGGCTGTATGGATGGGCTGTGACGGCCCGCGCGTAGACGGCTTCCACCTCGGCCTCCCGTGCGCGCTCAATCGTGCGCTCGAAAAGCCGGTTGAAGATTCCAAGTCCGCGGTAGGCCGGGTGCACGACGGCGATGCCAGTTTCGCCCGCCTCGCC